>JAILOA010000161.1 GCA_024691065.1 Lachnospiraceae bacterium
GAAAGTGCAAGCGAACCGATGGTTCCGAGTATGAAGAGCACAATAGTCATAATAAGTACAGTTATAAATGATAACCTTGCCTTCTGATTCTGCTCTTCTGATGCTGTTTCCACGGTTTCTTCGTAGCTGTCAATCATCTGAGTAGTAGAAAACATAGCCATTTCCTTGTCAACTACATTTATAAGAGTCCAACCAACCGTCTTTATACCTTCGGCAGCAACATAATATTCCCGGCCTTCAGCCTCGATAACCGTAACATCCTTATATCCTTCCAATGCCTTTGAAATATAACCGGCTAATGAAGCATCCTCACTCTCTCGAAGATCCACAGCATCCTGCGAAAGAGTAGCCTCAAATATTCCATCTTCCTTAGGAGAAAAGATAACCTGACCTTCATGATTAAGTATGCATAAGAATGCCCCTTCCGAAGCTGATGCAGCAATTGCTTCCTTCAAAGTATCCAAAAATACGTCAACACCTACAACACCTACCAGCTTTCCGTCGCAATAAACCGGAGCAGAAACAACCAGTCCCAGCTTACTGGTAAATGTATCAATCTCGAGATCACTGAATACAACATCTTTCTTTTTTACCGCTTCCTTATACCAAGGTCTCTGCCTTACAGGGAAAGCGTTTATATTGCCATCTCCGTCAAATTTGGTAGCTGATTTATCATCGGCAATCAAAAATGTTCCGTCCGTAGTAGCTACAAAACAGGTATTGATACTATCATTATTATCCAAGATAGATAACATTTCAGATGATGCATTCGCAATTAAACCAATATTATTCTTGACTTTTTTGTTGTTGAGATCAACACCTTCCTCATGCAGAAACTGAACCGTCGACTCTCCATCTTTTGACATATCCGGCTCGTAATACTCGTGCAGAGGATAACTGTCCTGATGTTCATATAGATTCTGTACCATAGTTTGAAGAGTTACAACATACCCCCTAACATTACTGAATACAGAATCCGTATAAGAAGCCTCTAATGTTGTATCCTGGGTAATGCCTGTGGTAACCACCAAATCCATAGTATTGTTTGAAATATTTGTTATACCCTTCTTTGTGTCCCTGTTAGCATCCGTAACAATCTTTTCCAGAGATTTTTCCTGATAAAAAGCCGCACCGATATATAGAGCCACTGTTAAAATCATAAATATCCTAACAAGCCCATATATCTTATGTTGCAATCCTCCAATTGTAATATTTCCTATCTTCTTCATAAGTATGCCTTTCTATATTTATAACAATCATTTTTGCCCATACTATATTTTTATGTTTTATATATAATACACCAAAAATATAAAATAAACAACTTTAATATTCAAATAAATCCGAGTAAAAATACCCTTATAATTCAAGACAATTAGTGAATCCTGCATACACGTTCCTTACCGAAACCTGGACCGACAAAAAAAAGAGCGATACATAAGAATAAATCCTAAGTACCGCTCTTGAAGGAAATGTAACGTAAAAAACATTAAATAGTTAATTACGTAACTCATTATAACACACTATATGTGACAAAAGTGCAACAAAATACAAAATATTATAACATTTAACAAAAAAATTTATTATTTTTTTAGAAACAACTCTAATTATTGGGGGAGTATTATAAATATACAGATTGCACTTTATTAAGGCGTCGAAAGCCATAATTCTACACATATAAACATATCACAATTTCAACTACCCTGTCTTATCATTGTAATTCTACACTTGTAAACATATTCCTATATTAACTGCCTTGTCTTGACATTATAATTCTACACTTGTAAAATATATACAGTTGTCTTGCAAGAGCACCGGAAAACCTACTCGAAAGGATATTTTTATGCAAAACTATTTTTTGAATTACATTTCACATAATTTTATAAATATAATCATAATCCTTGGAATCTGCACCACTCTTATTTCCTATAACAGGCTACATATCCCTATAAATATGACCAGCAGAACCGGTTGGATTACCTTGCTTCTGTTCCTGCTCACAATTATAGACAATACCCGAATAATAATGAATATGAGAAACGGTAATCCGGATATACTGGAGTTTTTAAATGCATTAAAAAGCTCTATTGCCCCAATCCTAATACTTATGCAGCTTTACCTGGTTTTGCCCGATACAAAAGCCCCGAAATATCTTTTCATAACCGCCTTATTTAATGCATTGTTATGCTTTTTAACGGCAAATAATACATTCTATACATTTATATCTACAAATCCTTATTTTAAATGGGTTTTACTTCTAAGACGGTCGCTGCCCTATATTATCTCACTGGTTTACCTGATCCTGATGATATATTACTCCAGCAAATATATTAAAACAAAGACAAATTATTATAGCTACCTGCTTATATTCTTTGCCATTTCGATTTTTCTGACATCGATACTCGAATATTTTGATTTAATTGAAAATGTATCGAATACCGTTATCGGTATCAACATACTTTTGTACAACTTATCATTTATCATAACACATCAGCTTCAATTACAGGATGAACTGACGAAACAGACATTGAAGCTCGCTGAGGCAAACAAAGAGCTTTCCGAAAACAAACTAAAACTTTTAATGGCGCAAATCCATCCGCATTTTATTTTCAATTCTCTTCTTGCTATCAAGTCTTTATGCAAGCGAGATCCAAAGGTTGCGGCCGAATGTGTGCAAAACTTTTCGGATTATCTCAGGGCGAACTTTGAGGTATTAACCACAGACGAACTAATCCCCCTGGAGATTGAGATAGAACATATTAAACAATACCTTTCACTGGAAATGGTGGATCCAAAAAGTAATTTTACTGTAGAATGGGACCTTAAAGTATCTAATTTCGAAGTCCCTGCTCTCTCTGTGGAGCCCCTTGTGGAAAATGCAGTGAGACACGGAATTTCTACAAGAAATAATGATGGAATAATTATAATTTCAACAGCTTTGGAGGATAATAATTATATAATCAGCATAAAGGACAACGGAAATCCGAAAAATCAAATCACTCCTCAGCAATTGGAGCGAAAAAGTATAGGTCTTAAAAATGTCCAAATGCGCCTTAGTTCCCTTTGTGACGGTAAAGTTGATATCCTGACAAATGATTCGGGAACTACTGCCAAAATATATATTCCAAATCCCGAAGCCGAAAATTAAAGAGAATTAGACAATAAATTATTTCAACTTAAAAATGAACATTTATATACTACTAAAATACAGGAAATGTGTTATAATACTACTATCTTAACAATTCATGAAAGGAAATACTTTAATGAACATTCTAATTGTTGATGATAAGGAGCTTGCAGCCTTAGACCTCAAAGATGAACTTGAAGAAATCAACAATAGTTATCGTTGTACATTGGCTTTTTCTTCAAAAGATGCTTTGGAACTGGCAAAAAACAACTCATTTGACGTAGCATTTTTAGATATTGAAATGCCTGAATCCAATGGTATTGACTTGGCATCAAAACTGCAAGCAATCAAAAAGAACATTAATATCATTTTTGTGACCGGACATTCCGAATATGCTATACAAGCTCTTGAACTTTATGTTAGCGGCTTTTTAATTAAACCTGCATCTAAAAGGGAAATTAAGAAGGCATTGGAAAATTTAAGATATCCTGTCGGTAAGATTTCAAAACGTATAAAAATTAATTGTTTCGGAACATTTGCAGCATTTGTTGACGGAAAACCACTTGAATTTAAACGTAAAAAAACTCTTGAATTGTTGGCTTTTCTTGTAGACCAGAGAGGTATACCATGCTCAAACGGCTCTATCCTAAGCGTTCTATGGGAAGATGCTCACTTGGATGATAATATTATCCAGAAAAAATCCTATTTGAGAACCTTAATTGCGGACCTTAGAAATACATTTTCCGAATTGGGTTTAAGCGAGTTTATAATTAAAACAAATACCGGCATTTCAATAAATACCGGCATTTGCGACTGCGATTATTATAATTTTCTGGATAGAGATCCCATTGCCATATCCTCCTATAAGGGATTATATATGGTACAATACTCCTGGGGAGAATATACCAACGGAAACCTGATGAATATGCAATAAAACTACTGCCTTATAAATATGCGGTAAAACTGTATTCTATAAATATACAATGGTTTACAGCATTATTAATGTGCGGTAAAACTGTATTCTATGAATATACAATGGTTTACCGCATTATTAATATGCGGTCAAACTACCATCCCATAAAATCAGAAATCTCTTTAACTACTACTTTTGCAGCCTTCAGATGACTAGCCGGTGTCGGATGGAAGTTAACTCCGTAGCCATCTTCCTCTTTCTGCATCGGAAGCTCGAGATAACGAACTATATCATCGGCCTGACCCATGGCTACCTCATCCGGGTTTATCTCTATACCTCCCTGACCGGCATTAGTGCTACCGGCAGTCGCCCTATTCAAAGAACCGCCTTCCGATAAATACTTCTTAAATTCTACTACCGCTTCCTCAACCGCTGCATTTAAGCGGTCATCCATCATTCCAAGCATACAAAGAATCTTAGCATTTGGGAATTTGGAATGCACCGTTTTAAGGAAATCCACATACACATCTGTGTATTCCCTGTTTCTCGAAACGACACCCCTTGTATAGCTGCAATCATTGGTTCCGAGATTAATTAGCACAAGCTCGGGATCGGATTTACTAAAGTCCCACTTCTCCCAATCTTCCTTTAGTGCATTAAAATAATCCCTCTCAAGTCCGGCATCATTATATTCATAAAGCATGGAAAGAAGCCAGCTCTGGTCCTTCACAGGCTCCGTATCCTCGCCAATGTATCCGGTAAGAAGCCCCTTACCGTTCCACGCAACAATCGTAAAATCAGCATCAAAATATCTCGCAGTGGTCATGGAATAAGACTTATAAGGATTCTCCGTCACGGTCTTATGAATCCACTCTTCTCCCCTGCCCTCGGTACCGTAACCACAGGTTATGGAATCACCGATAATCTCGATTCTATGTGCCTTTACGCCCGGCTTTTCCATAAGCTCGTCGGCATCAATCTCTATCTCCTTGATTCCGCAGGCTGCATACTCAGGCTCGGAAAATTTCACAATCTCAATGATTACGGTCTTTTCAACCTCTGATTCATAAAGAACCACTTCCTTTTCATCGGCATCGATTTCAATTCTCTTCTCAAAATTATCGCCGCCCAAATCAAGCTTTACACCATAAGAATTAGCTC
>JAILOA010000178.1 GCA_024691065.1 Lachnospiraceae bacterium
AGTTTTCCTGGCGTTTCAGAGGTTCTATCACAGTGACAGATTTCAGGAACTTGATCCTTTAAGGATTGAAATAAATGATATTCAAAAAACACATCTTCATAGATTTATGGAAGAATTAGAATGGAGGAATTTCAAATGAGCGAACAGGTAAAGGCAATTGGCGTACTTACAAGTGGTGGTGATGCACCGGGGATGAATGCAGCGATAAGGGCAGTAGTAAGAACAGCCATTTCCTACGGTTTAAAGGTTTATGGTATTCAGAGAGGTTATGCAGGACTTCTGAATGAGGAAATCATAGAAATGAAATCTATATCTGTATCGGATATTGTTCAGCTTGGTGGAACTATCCTTTATACCGCACGTTGTCCTGAGTTTAAGGAAGTCGAAAATCAGAAGAAAGCAGCCGATATTTGTAGGAAACATGGTATTGATGGACTTGTTGTTATCGGTGGTGACGGTTCCTTCCAGGGAGGCTCAAGACTTTCAGAGCAGGGTATTAATACGATTTGTATGCCAGGTACAATTGATTTGGATATTGCTTGTACAGAATATACAATTGGTTTTGATACTGCCGTTAATACAGCGATGGAAGCAATCGATAAGCTCCGTGATACTTCTGAATCTCATGAAAGATGTAGTATTGTAGAAGTTATGGGACGTACAGCAGGATATATAGCTCTCTGGTCAGGAATTGCAAGCGGTGCAGAGTGTATCCTTACATCAGAGGAATTCAGCGGAAATGTAGATAAGATTGTCGAGCGTGTAATGAAGAGAAGAGCTATCGGTAAGAAGAATCACATTATCGTAAATGCAGAAGGCGTCGGCGGTTCACAGGAGATGGCTAAGATTATCGAGCACAGAACAGGAATTGAAACTCGTGCAACCATCTTAGGTCACATTCAGCGTGGTGGTAACCCAACATGCCGTGACAGAGTTTATGCTTCAGCTATGGGTACAAAGGCTGTTGAGCTTCTTTATAACGGAAAATCAAACAGGGTTGTTGCTTATAGAGACGGTGATTTTGTGGACTTTGATATTCAGGAAGCAGCACAGATGAAGAAGGGACTAGATCCATTCTTATATCATATGTCACACAGACTTACATCTATTCCTGATAGGGATATGGAGAATTAATTATAGTTCACCTGTATATTACACAGACTTATATTGATGATTGATATGGATTAGGGGATTAGTTTAAGTTCACATTTATATTATACAGACTTATATTGATGATTGGTATGGATATGGAGAATTAATTATAGTTCACTTGTATATTAATACAGACTTATATTGATGATTGATATGGTTTAGGGGATTAGTTACATTTTATTGATGTATTACACAGGAATATATCGATATCGTATAGGGTTATAGAGAATTGGTTTTTTTGTTCACTGTTTTTTCACAGATTTTATTGATTAATAAGTGAAAAAAGTGTTGATTTATTAAATTATAAACTTTATAATTGTTATATTAAATGTATATCTTTAAAGAAACAATTAAATAAAGAATTTGTAAAAAATATTGGACGGAAGAGAGGTTTACGATTATGAAACGTTTTTTAAAAGGTGTAGCGGGAATAGCAGCTGTTGGTGCTGCGGCAGCAGGAGCTTATGTTCTTTATAAGAAGACAATTGGCAATAGTGATATTGATGATGAGTTTGATGATGATTTTCTTGATGATGATGAGTTTGAGGAAATCGAAGATGATTATGTAAATATCGATATTTCTGATGATTCTGATGACTTTTTTGATGAAGATGATGAATCAGATGGTACAGTTGAGACAGAGGATGATGACGCATTTTAATTAGATTGTTGGATGGATTGTCAGATGAGGCGTCCGGAGACTGAAGTTAATCGGACGTTCGGAAGGCGTTAGTTTGTCGCAATAATTGTATATAATAAGCCGCTTGTGTATAATCACGGCGGCTTGAATTTTGCTTATTATTTATAAATGAAAACTATGGCTAAATTATATAAAAAAGCGAGGTTATATTATGGAAAGAAAGAATGCATGGAAGACTTATTCCAAGGAGGACATCACAAAATTAAATGTACTTTGTGATGATTACATTAATTTTATCAGTGATTGTAAAACTGAAAGAGAGTGTGCAGCCGAGGTTGTGGAGAGGGCAGAGAAAGCAGGATACGTAAATATCGAAGATTACATTAAACGTGAAGATAAGCCTAATCCGGGAGATAAGGTGTATGCCGTAAATATGAAAAAATCAGTTGCAATGTTTATTATCGGTAAAAAGCCTATTTCAGAGGGTATGAATATATTAGGTGCTCATATTGATTCACCGCGTTTGGATATCAAGCAGAATCCACTTTATGAGAGCGATGACATTGCATATTTGGATACACATTATTATGGCGGAATCAAGAAATATCAGTATGTAACCATTCCTTTGGCTATTCATGGCGTTGTTGTGAAGATGGATGGTACCGTAATCAATGTAAATATCGGCGAGGATCCTAAAGATCCTGTGTTCTGTGTATCTGACCTTCTTATTCATCTTGCACAGGACCAGATGACAAAGACTGCAGCAAAGGTGGTTGAGGGTGAAAATCTTGATATTATCATCGGAAGTAAGCCGATTGATGCAGATGAAAATGCTACTGACGACGAGAAGAAAAAGAAGGAAAAGGATGCTGTAAAGGCAAATGTACTCAAGATAATTAAGGAAAAATATGATTTTGAGGAAGAGGATTTTATGTCTGCAGAGCTTGAGGTGGTACCTGCCGGACGTGCCCGTGATATGGGACTTGACAGAAGTCTTGTTCTTTCATACGGACAGGATGACAGAGTATGTGCTTATACATCACTTGCAGCTATGCTCGATACTGATTACATTCCTGAAAAAACTGCCTGCTGCCTTCTCGTAGATAAAGAAGAAATCGGAAGCGTCGGTGCAACCGGCATGGAATCGCATTTCTTTGAAAATGTAGTCGCAGAGCTTATTAATTGCGAGGGAGATTACTCAGACTTAAAGCTCCGCCGTGCACTTAAGAATTCCAGAATGCTTTCATCCGATGTAAATGCAGCTTATGATCCACTTTATGCCGAAGCTTTTGATAAGGCAAATGCATCTTACCTCGGAAGGGGTGTTGTATTCAGTAAATTCACAGGTTCGAGAGGAAAGAGCGGTTCAAATGACGCAAATGCCGAGTACCTCGGAGTTTTGAGAGACATTATGGAAAGAAATAATGTATATTATCAAATGGCAGAGCTTGGTAAGGTTGATATCGGTGGAGGTGGAACAATTGCTTACATCCTTTCACTTTACGGTATGGAAGTTATTGACTGCGGAGTGGCAGTGCTTAGTATGCATTCTCCTTGGGAAGTAACCAGCAAGGCTGATATCTATGAAGCTAAGAAGTGCTACGATGCATTTATAAAAGAGGCGTAGTATTAATCCGGGCAGAACAGATTTATGATATACTTTGAGCCTGAAAGTGTGGGTGATGAAGCATTATATATGCTTTGAGCCTGAAAGTGTAGGTGACGAAGCGTTATATATGCTTTGAGCCTGAAAGTGTGGGTGATGAAGCGTTATATATGCTTTGAGCCTGAAAGTGTAGGTGATGAAGCGTTATATATGCTTTGAGCCTGAAAGTATAAGAATTATATAATATTGTAAATAAAAGAAAAACCCCGTGGATCAAGGCCGCGGGGTTTTCTTTGCGTATAACAAATTCATCTTTAATATTGTTGTGTGTATGTGTGTATTTTGCCCTGCATTGCAATATTTTACAGAGCATATTAAAGATTTGAAATGCAAAAAGGGCGCAGTGAACTAAGCATGTTCACAGCGCCCTTGCTGATTTCATGTAAATGATTTTATAACAGAAAAATGTCGGTGTCAAGAGTTTTTTGTTTATTAATAATAAGAATCCGGCTTTCCTTGTATGATATCCCGGCTGTAGTATGGCAGGATTTTTTGCATTAATAAAAAAGAATCCGGCTTTCCTTGTATGGTATCCCGGTTGTAGTATGGCAGGATTTTTTGCATTAATAATATGAATCCGGCTTTCCTTGTATGGTATCCCGGATGTAGTATGGCAGGATTTTTTTACATTAATAAAAAGAATCCGGCTTTCCTTGTATGGTATCCCGGCTGTAGTATGGCAGGTTTTTTTACATTAATAAAAAGAATCCCTGTAAATAGTGATTACAGAGATTCTTTCTAGAGTATAACAAATCAATATATGATGTTGTTAGAATATTTATTTTATGAGATTTTACATTAACCGCTTTCTATCAGCTTCTTTCTATCTATAGAAGATAGAAACTTTTGTTTTAACCGCTTTCTATCTGTGGAAGATATCAGCTTTTTTATTATCAGCTTTTTATCTTTATAAGATATGAGCTTTTATATTTACATTAACCCTCAGCGCCCTGGAGAGCATCGAAGCCGTATTCTCCGGTACGAACTTTCATTACATCTTCTACATCATAAACAAATACTTTACCGTCACCGATGTTACCGGTGTAAAGTGCTTTCTTGGCTGCGCTGATAACCTTATCTACAGGAACGCTTGAAACAACAGCCTCAACCTTCATCTTAGGTCTGAGAGTAGCACTGTCATCACTCTTTACACCACGGTAATAGGAAACTCTACCCTTCTGAGCACCGTAACCCATAACCTGTGTAACTGTG
>JAILOA010000186.1 GCA_024691065.1 Lachnospiraceae bacterium
ATTATATACATTTTCATTAAGGCTTGATTTGGATTGATTTTCGCTTATTATATAATTACTGAATATTGTTTTATATTATTTGATTTCGATGTAGTTATTAAAGCCTTGAGCAGATATATGGTTATGGAATTTACATATATGTTAGAGGAAGTATTATGTTTGAGATATGTTTATTTTGTGTTGATATAGATAAGACAAAGGTAAAGAAGATTGGCAGGAAAGTAATAGGATTACTTGTTTCTTCGAGTTTGGTTATAGGGATTACGGGGTGTAGTGCTTCGGATGCCAGGGACGAGGTTACAGGGGAAGAAGAATATTTGATTGCAAGCGGAAAAGGAAGAGATGTTGCAGATGTTCCTTTGATTATAGCTGCAGATGAGCTGTCTGATAACATCAATCCATTTGGGGAGTTAACAAAATCCGACAAGCTCGCGGTTGAGCTTGTTTGTGGGTCACTTGTTACATTTGATAGAGAGAATATGCTTGTAAAGTATGCTGTAGATGGCGAAAAACGTAAGTATGAAGGGAATGATTATACCTATACCGGTATGGCGGATATTAACTATCGTTATGATGAAAAGAAAGACAGTACAACATATACTATTACAATTGGGGATGATGTTTGCTTTTCTGACGGTACTTCCGTTACAACAGATGATTTATTGTTTTCATTATTTGCATTTAGTGATGAAAGTTATAAGGGTCCATTTAGTTTGAATAATCCTGATAACCTTGATAAAATTGGCCATTATATCCTGTCATTATCGGATTTTGAAACCATAGTTCAGGATTATAATGTATTAAACAGTAAAACAATGGAAGTTAAGGTAAGTGGATTTAATATCAGTTACATTAAGCTCTTTGATTTTCCGGTTTGTTCTTTGGATTACTATGGTGATAGAAGTAAGTTTGATATTGATAAGAAGCAATATGGTTTTGATAAGGGGGATATAAGCTCGCTTATTGAAGGAAAAGGCTTGATGGGCCTTGGAGCATATAAATTAGTTAAGTATGGTGATGATACCATATATTTTGATGCGAATGAGAAGTACTTTAAGGGTTGTCCGAAGACTGCATTTGTGCAATTGAAAGAGAGCAATGATGCCGATTCATCTACATTGCTCACGGAAATAAGCGAGGGTGTTTATAATTCGGGTGAGTTTGATGATGGTAAGGCTGTTTATGATTATACCATGAGTACCAATGATAACGGCGAGGTAAACGGTAGTAAATATTATGCTAATTTTATCGATGGCGATACATTTCAAACTATTTGTTTAAATGCATCTGTTTTAAATGTAAATGATCGTCCGGATACTGACAGATCAAAGGCTTTGAGGCAGGCTTTTTGTTATTTGTTTGCTTCGAACAGGGCTGATTTGATTCAAAGGTATTACGGTACATCCGCTGAAGTTATCAATTATCCGTTTGCGGCTTCGCTTTGGGTTGTTCCGGATGTGGATGATGAGGATTACAGAGAGGCCTATGCTTATACTAATCCTGTTAAGGGAGATCCTATTTATACTAAGGATATGGATGTTTTAGAGCGTGGCAATAAGGCTATGGAAATGGCTATTGAATGCTTTAAGAAGGCGGGATACAGCTATGAAGACGGAAAACTTATTCCTGATAAAGATTTGAAGAATATGGATTATAGGATATACGTTCCTTTGGAAAGCGAGGATTATTCTTGTTTATATTCGTATTTGAAGGTTATTTCAAGGGATCTTGCCGAAGTGGGAATTGACCTTCAGGTTTATTTTAAGCATCAGGATGTGCTTGATAAGAAAGTCGAAAACAGAAAGGCCTGCATGTGGGTGCAGGAATTTGATAATAAATCCGATGATACTGAAGGTGTATTGTTTGATTTGTATTATAATAATTATTCTACTGACATTAATGCATTGGGCGTTGATGATGCAAATCTTGCGGAATATATCGATAATGTGGAATCTGAAACAACCTACAAAAAGAAGGAAAAGGCTTACAAGAATTGCTATAAGATAATTTCCGAGTGGGGAGTAATTGTACCTATGTTCCAACATAAGAGGAGTTATATATTTAAATCCAGTCAGATTAATTCCAAGACTGTGGCAGACAATATGACACCTTATTATGGCTGGATTGATGAAATAGAGAAGGTTGAAACAACGTAAAACTAACTAGGAGGTAGTATGAACAGAAGACTTATTCAATGGATTAACTGGGTTGAGTATGATGAGTTATTGGCTGAGAAGCATAACGCACCCAGTAATATTTTGGGGTTACACGAATTCAGGGACGGACAGATTATAACTGTCTACAGACCTGAGGCAGAATCGATTATTGTTACCGATATGGATGGTAACAATAAGTTAAAGCTTGAAGAGGTAGAGGAAGGAACAGGATTTTTTGGTATGTATTCTCCGGGAAAGGTTTATGAGAATCCATATCTGCTTCATATCCAGTATGGTCCCGGAAATGTAGTCGTGACTGCCGATCCGTATTCTTTTAAATCAATTATTTCGGATATGGACAGGTATCTCTTTGCAGAGGGCAGACATAATGATATCTATGACAAGCTCGGTGCACATCCTATGGAAATTGACGGTGTAAAGGGTACACATTTTGCTGTGTGGGCTCCTCATGCAAGAGCTGTCAGTGTTGTCGGCGATTTTAATATGTGGGACGGTAGATTGCATCTTATGAATATTCAGGATGTTTCAGGTATCTACGAGATATTTATCCCGGGAGTTGAAGTTGGAGCTGTTTATAAATATAAAATATTAACCAGAACCGGTGATGAACTTTATAAATCGGACCCTTACGGTAATGAAGCCGAGATGAGACCGAATAATGCTTCCGTGGTAGCTGATCTTACCGGATTTGAGTGGACGGATGATGAGTGGATTGAGAATAGGCGTAAGGAAACAAGAGTTACCATGATTAAGAAGCCTATGACTATCTATGAGTGTCATCTCGGTTCATGGAAAAAGAAAATAGAAGATGATGATAATGGTTTCTTCACTTACAAGGAACTTGCCAAGAGTCTTGGATCATATTTGAAGAAGATGGGTTATACCCACGTTGAGCTTATGGGTATAGCCGAGTATCCTTTTGATGGTTCCTGGGGATATCAGGTTACCGGTTACTATGCTCCTACAAGGCGTTACGGAGAGCCTAAGGACTTTATGTTCTTCGTTGACTATCTGCACTATATGGGAATTGGTGTTATCCTTGACTGGGTACCGGCGCATTTCCCGAGAGATGCTTACGGACTCGGACGTTTCGATGGACAGGCGCTCTATGAGCATCCGGATAAGAGAAGAGGAGAGCATCCTGACTGGGGTACATATATATTTGATTATTCAAAGGCTGAAGTATCTAATTTCCTTATTGCAAATGCATTGTTCTGGAGTCGTAAGTATCACGTGGACGGACTCCGCGTGGATGCGGTTGCATCTATGCTTTATCTTGATTACGGTAAGCAGGATGGAGACTGGCTTCCGAATGTGGATGGCGGTAACGAAAATTATGATGCTATTGAGTTCTTCCATCATTTGAATTCCGTATGTGAGAAGGAAGAGCCGGGAACAATGATTATTGCCGAGGAATCAACTGCATGGGCCGGTGTTACTTCCCCTGTTGAGCTTGGCGGTTTGGGATTCTTATTCAAATGGAATATGGGTTGGATGAATGATTTTCTTGAGTATATGCAGATGGATCCTTATTTCAGGGGACCAAATCATGGAAGACTTACATTCAGTATGCAATATGCTTACAGTGAGAACTTTATACAATCGATTTCTCATGATGAGGTTGTGCATTTGAAGCGTGCAATGGTTGAGAAAATGCCGGGTGAGGTAGAGGATAGATTTGCTAATCTACGTTTGGCTTATGGTTTTATGTACGGACATCCGGGAAAGAAGCTTCTTTTCATGGGTCAGGAATTTGCTCAATACCGTGAGTGGAGCGAGAAGCGTTCGCTTGACTGGGAAGTTCTTGAAAACTCATTAAATAAGGGTTGCCAGGATTTTGTGAAAGATTTAAATAAATATTATAAGAAGTATGATGCATTTTATATAAATGATATGGATCGAATCGGATTTGAATGGATGAGTGTCGATCGTTCCGATATCAGTGTTGTTGCATTTGTCCGCCGTGGTTCATCCGTGAAAGACCAGTTATTGTTTATTTGTAACTTTACACCGGTTGAACGTAAGGAGATTAGATTTGGTGTTCCTTGCAAAGGTAATTATAAGCTTCTTATGTCCAGTGATGATCCTAAGTATGGTGGAAACGGAGTCAGCACGGTAAAGACTCTTAAAGCGGAAAAGAAGACCTGTGAGAAGAGAGATTACAGTGTTGTTCTTGATTTGGCTCCACTTACCGTTAATATTTACAGATTCGATTATAAAGAATAAATGATATATAGATAGCAAAGTTATCTATTGGATTCGGTTTGAAAGGTGTCAGCTTTCACTGACCTGAATATAAAAAAGCAACAGGTTTTTTGCCTGTTGCTTTTTTCGTGGTTTTTAAGCTCGTAATTTTTTATGTTATTCAGCTTTTCAGCTTGAAATTTTGTTGTGTTATGCAGCTTTTCAGCTTTAAATTTTGTTGTGTTTTGTAGCTTTTTCATTTCGTGATTTCATTATTTGATATTACGACTGTCGGTAGTTCGTTCTACGAAATCGGAAATGTAATTATTCCTGATGCCTGTGGCGATAAAGCGCCGGGTGCATATAAGAGATAAATCTCTTTATTTTTTATGTAAAAAGGATAACTTTTCGCCGGTGTACTCTTTAAGGTTGAAATATTATTAGACCAAAAAGTATAATTTGGATTCTTTTTAACATATTTTTTATATCCTGAAACAATGCTGGAACGTAATTGTTTCAGTGATTTATTGCTATATTTATCCAAAGTGACTTTCTTGCCTGTCCTTGTATTAAAGGTAACTACAGCAGTAGAATAAGAATAAGTTCCGGTGTAATCCGAATAAATATACTTAAAGCTAATAATAGAATTTGATGAGTAAGTTACTGACCATTTACCGTTCATATAATAAGGAGTGGTAAGTTTGGAAGTCTGATTTGTGGTCTTAGCAAGATTTTCTACTGTAGCTTCTGAAATCATAAATTTTTGATAATGACTTTCAAAGTATTTATTTATTATTGAATATGCTTTACGAGTGCCGGTTAATACCGGGTACTTATATGAATAAGTAAGCAGTGTTGTTTCTGCTTGTGCACTGGCAGTTGGTGAAGCGGAAGGACTTTGGGTTTCCGGAGTTTGAGTTGCACCGGAACTTGGTGTCGGCGTAGCTGGTGTTGGTGTCGGACTGGAAGTCGGTGTCGAAGTGTAGCTTGAATAAACTGAGCTTTCAACGGTTTTATAAGAATAATACTTAGCTGCAAAGGCTGATTTGCAATTAGAAACAGATAATATACAAATCACAGCAAAAGCCAAAACATTTAATAACAAGGAAAATCGACATAATTTGTTATGCAGTCTAGCCATAAAAGCCTTCCTCCTTTCATAATATTACAAACCTTCATATACTATAACAAATTATTGTTATAAAATAGTGTCATA
>JAILOA010000195.1 GCA_024691065.1 Lachnospiraceae bacterium
TAAGGATTTGTAAATAACATAAAAAATCATATTAAGGATTTGTAAATAACATAAAAAATCATATTAAGGATTTGTAAATTACAGCGAGGAATGCATATGGAAAAGAAATCATATTCAATAAAATCAGCATATCTGGTTACCTTCGTAATCAGTATTTTAATGCTTTTTTTGCAATTATTTATTTTAAGCATAAATCATCAAAGAGAAGCAAAGGTTACAACAGGGACGTATTTACAGCAGGTAGAAGTAATACTTGCCAAAAACGAACATCAGGAAGATGCCTTAATCAATTCTCTGAAAGATGACTACATATCGCTTGCCAAGGCGGTTTCATACAACTTAGACAACAATCCAAAAGCAATTGATGACATTAAAGAGCTGCAAAAAATCTGCTCACTTATGTCAATTGATGAGATTCATATATTCGACGAAACCGGTAAAATTTTCGCAAGCAGCGTTGAAAGTGACATTGGCTACACTTTTGATTCCGGAGAGCAAATAGCATATTTTAAGCCGATGCTTTCCGACAGAACCTTAACTATGTTCCAAAATATCACACCAAATACCGCTGAAGGAAAAATGATGGTTTACGCCATCACCTGGAACGAGAAGCAAACACAAATGGTGCAGATCGGTGTAGAATCCACACGACTGGAAAATGAATTAAAGTTGAATGAACTTCAAACCACGGTAGATACCATCCCTCTTGACAAGTATATGTCCATAGTTATTACGGATAAAAACACCGGAAAGATAGAGGGTTCCTCGGAAAGGGAATATCTCGGTAAATCCCTGGATGAAATCAGTAATTTAAATGTATCGTCCATCAAAGATACCCTGTTCAAAAAAAATGTCAACCTAAGTAATACTCCATTCCCGAGTTTTTGCACCACTAAGTCCACGGATAAATATTATATATGTGTATTTTTAAACTATCATTATTTTTTGGACAGGACCCTGCAGTCCCTGATAATTATACTTGTCTATCTTGTAATATCTTTCTTCTCAATTATACATATTATTAAAAAACTGCTATTATCACGTGAAGAGAATATACAACACATGGAAGTCTTCCAATCCATGTCGGAAATTTACTATAGTCTTCATATGGTAAACCTGAAAAAGAATACCGTAAAAGTGTATTCCGCTAAAGACCAGGTGAGAGACAGCTATAATGAAAGCAGCAAAAAGGCTAAAGCCGATGAAATGATGATAAGTATTATGTATGCAACAATGAGTGATGAATACCTGGACAGAGGTCTGGAATTTACCGATATTAATTCATTACCTGAAAGAATGAAAGATAAGAAAGTCATCTCTATGGAGCTTCTCGGTAAAAATGTCGGCTGGATAAGAATGTCCTTTATTACAATTACCGAAGAAGACGGTTATCCGGTAAAGATAATCGTTGCCACCCAGATTATTGATGAAGAAAAGAAAATGGCAGAAAGTCTTTATGAAAAATCACATATTGATGAGCTCACCAAATGCTACAACAGAAGAGCATACAACAACGATATACAGCTTCTTACGGACTGCTCGGAAAATATGGATTATGCCTATGTTTCACTTGATTTAAACGGACTTAAAACAGTTAATGACACTTTAGGCCACGAAGCCGGTGATGAACTTATAAAAGGCGCTGTGGATTGCATGAATAAGGCATTTTCCGGTCACGGAAAAGTGTACAGGGTCGGTGGCGATGAATTTGCAGCAATCCTCTCCGTAGATGGTAATTTAATGAAGATGCTTTGCGATGATCTCGAAAAATATATGAAAGAATGGGAGGGAGAATTAGTAAAAGAACTCTCCATTTCCTATGGTTACGTGCTTTCCGATGAAGTAAAAGGGCAGACTATGTCCGAAATTGCAAACCTTGCCGACAAGAGAATGTATGAGGCCAAGGAAAAATATTATAAGGATAAAGGAATTACGCGAAGGCACACTTAAAAAATTGCCATTAAACTAATCTCCCCACCAAAAAGTGCTATGAAACCATAGTACAAATATATTAAACATCTATAAATAAAGCGGACTTACTAAAGTCCGCTTTTTGATGATATTTTTTGGTCTGTTTCGCTACTTACTCATAACAAAGGGCAGTTCTTGTCTTTAAATCCCCAAATTACGCCTGAGGCGTGAGATTTCTCTTACTGAGTTACATTTACTCCCCACTCTTAGATAACCACTTCTTATATGTCAAATCGATTCCAAATGCTCCAAGCGGTGCAGTAAGCAGTATCGCAACCACAGAAACCGTCAATACCACCTCTCCGCAGCCAAGCCCGAGCGCCAGCGGAATCCCGCCGATTGCCGCCTGCACGGTAGCTTTCGGCGTATATGCTATCATGCAGAAAAGCTTTTCTTTTAAGCTTAATTTCGTACCGAGAATACATATAAATACACCGAGCATTCTGAATAACAGCACCAGAAGAACCAGCACTATCGCCTTTACCCCGGCCTCTCTAGCGTGATCTATGGCAACTGAAGCTCCGACCAGTACGAACAAAAATATCTCGGCAACAGTCCAAAGCTTGTCGAATTGAGTCGAAAGCTTAACTGCCATCAATGAATCAGCCCTTTTTACCGCTATTCCCATACACATTATGGCAATCAGCGATGCAAACGGGATCCACTTCACTTCGGTTTCCACTGCCGAAATAAGAAAGCTCACTGATAAAAATATAACCGTCATAATGACAAGATTCATATTAACCTTC
>JAILOA010000196.1 GCA_024691065.1 Lachnospiraceae bacterium
AAAAATCATATTAAGGATTTGTAAATTACAGCGAGGAATGCAAATGGAAAAGAAATCATATTCAATAAAGTCAGCATATCTGGTTACTTTCATAGTCAGTATAATGATGCTTTTTATACAATTATTTATATTAAATGTAAATCATAACAGAGAAGCAAAATCTACAACAGAATCATATTTACGGCACGTGAAAACAATAATCGACAAAAATGATCATCAGGAAGAGGCATTACTTAGTTCACTTAAAGACGACTACATCTCTCTGGCCAAAGCGGTTTCATACAACCTGGACAATAACCCAAAGGCAATTGATGACATTAAGGAATTGCAAAAAATCTGCTCACTTATGTCGATAGATGAGATTCATATATTTGATGAAACCGGTAAGATTTTCTCTAGCAGTATTGAAAGTGATATAGGTTATACCTTCGATTCCGGTGAACAGATAGCTTATTTTAAACCGATGCTTTCCGACAGGACATTAACTATGTTCCAAAATATCACTCCGAACACTGCCGAAGGAAAAATGATGGTTTATGCCATAACATGGAATGAGAACCAAACACATATGGTTCAGATCGGTATAGAATCAAAGCGTTTGGAAAATGAATTAAAGTTAAATGAAATTCAAACCACTGTAGATGCCATCCCGCTTGATATGGATATATCCATAGTTATTTCGGATAAATCCACCGGAAAGATAGAAGGGTCCTCGAATCGTGCCTTTCTCGGTAAAACCCTGGATGAAATCAGCAATTTAAAGGTATCTTCCATCAAAGAGATTGAGTTTAAGAAAAATGTCCACTTAAATAATACGTTATATCCAAGCTTTTGTACCGCAAATATCACGGATGATTATTATATATGTGTATTTTTAAGCTATCATTACTTTTTGGACAGAACCCTGCAATCAGTTGTAGTTATATTAATCTACCTGATAATATCTTTCTTTGCAATTATACATATTATCAAAAAGCTGCTTTCATCACGCGAGGAAAATATACAGCATATGCAGGTATTTCAGTCTATGTCCGAGATTTACTATAGTCTTCATCTTGTTAATTTGAAAAAGAATACCGTAAAAGTTTATTCAGCTAAAAATCAAGTAAAAGATAACTATAACAAAAGCAAAAAAACCAAGGCCGATGAAATGATGATAAATATTATGCATGCCACAATGACAGATGAATACCTGGAAAGAGGTTTGGAATTTTCTGATATCAATACATTGGCCGAAAGAATGAAAGATAAAAAAATCATATCTATGGAGCTTCTCGGTAAAAATGTAGGTTGGATAAGAATGTCTTTTATTACTATTACCGAAGAGGATGGTTATCCGGTAAAGATAATCGTTGCCACACAGATTATAGATGAAGAAAAGAAGATGGCAGAAAGTCTTTATGAAAAATCACATATAGATGAGCTTACCAAATGTTACAACAGAAGGGCATACAATAACGATATACAGCTCCTTACGGATTGTTCGGAAAATATGGATTATGCCTATGTCTCACTTGATTTAAACGGACTTAAAACAGTCAATGACAATTTAGGTCACGAGGCCGGCGATGAACTTATAAAAGGCGCTGTGAATTGTATGAATAAAGCATTTTCGAGTCACGGAAAGGTATATAGGGTCGGCGGCGATGAATTTGCAGCAATCCTCTCGGTAGATGGCAATTTAATGAAGATGCTTTGCGAAGACCTTGAAAAATATATGAAAGAATGGGAGGGAGAACTGGTAAAAGAAATCTCCATTTCCTATGGTTATGTACTTTCAAGTGAAGTAAAAGGACAGACCATGTCAGAAATTGCAAACCTTGCCGACAAGAGAATGTACGAAGCCAAAGAAAAATATTATAAAGATAAAGGCATTACACGCAGGCGCACCTAAAAAATTGCCATTAAGCTATAATCTTCCCGCTCTTACTTAACCACTTCTTATAAGTCAAATCAATTCCAAATGCTCCAAGCGGTGCGGTAAGTAGTATGGCAACCACAGAAACCGTCAATACTGCCTCTCCGCAGCTAAGTCCGAGCGCCAGTGGAATCCCACCGATTGCCGCCTGCACGGTAGCTTTCGGCGTATATGCTATCATACAGAAAAGCTTTTCTTTTAAGCTTAATTTCGTACCGAGAACACATATAAATACACCGAGCATTCTGAATAACAGCACCAGAAGAACCAGCACAATCGCCTTTACCCCGGCCTCTCTAGCGTGATCTATGGCAACCGAAGCGCCGACCAGTACGAACAAAAATATCTCAGCAACAGTCCAAAGCTTGTCGAATTGAGTCGAAAGCTTAACTGCCATCGATGAATCGGCTCTTTTTACCGCTATTCCCATACACATTATGGCAATCAGCGATGCAAACGGGATCCACTTCACTTCGGTTTCCACTGCCGAAATAAGAAAGCTCACTGATAAAAATATAACCGTCATAATGACAAGATTCATATTAACCTTC
>JAILOA010000208.1 GCA_024691065.1 Lachnospiraceae bacterium
ATTCCCGCTTAGGTATCCTAAAAATACATTTCAAAGAAAACCATATTTATATTTTAAAATAATTTTAATTTTTAAATAATAAACAAAGCCGACCAAACCAATAGTTTTATAAAAATAATCTACCAGTTTCATTTTTCGTTCTCCTTTTAGAATCCCTGTAACTCTAGGTTACATTTCCAAAAAATAATTATTTACATTTAAAAAAATAAAGTATAAAATAATATCATATATTTGGGGAATCAATATTTTGTATCTACTTTACTGCATTTTACATTTCAATATTATAAGTGTAAAACAATGGAATCCGAGGTTTTCATTTAATTTTTTTTAATTGTCCGGAAATTAATTCTCTTATTTTAAATATTGATTAGAAAGGTGATTATATGATAATTTCATTTTGGAGTCCTGTCAAAAAGACGGGTTGTGTGACGGCAAATATGATTTTGCTCTCTTCTTTGTGTGCCATAAAACCATTCGGTGGCAGGGCATTACTTTTAGAAAATCATTATAACAAAAACAATATCGGACAGTATACTGTCTTCCAGGAATATCTGGACAAGGTATGTGAAAACAGTGCTGCCATAAACAACTATGGAATGGATGGCGTGCTCAGAAAGCTTACCAGGGGTGATACAAACCAGGATTCTTTGTTATCTCCGGCAATTGATTTAAGTATTCCGAATATGTATTATTTTCCTCATAGCTATTTAATTAATAAAGAGGTTTATGAATATCAATTTTACTATGCTATGAATACATTTTTTAATGCTTTTAATGATGGCAGAAATGTTATCTACGTCGATGTTGAATCCAATAATAATATTAGTACTTTCGAGCTTCTAAATAATTCAGACTGCATTGTCGTAAATTTGAATCAGTCCGAGAACGACCTGACATATTTTTTTGAAAATTACGGTTCTCTCACAAGGAAGGCTATTTTTCTTATAAGCAAATACCAACCGGAATTAGCTTTAAATATCAGCAAAATTAAACGCTTATACCCATTTAAAAATGCTCCGATATTCACTATTCCTTATAATGTTGAATTTGAATATGCCATGGAGATTGGTCGTGCCCAGCAGTTTATTTTTAAAAATCACTTTCAACCATCAGAGTCAAACAAATATTTTATCCGTGAAACATCGAAAACCGCTGATTATTTAAGGGGAAAGATTATTAAAAATTTAACCGACCGTATGTTCTCCGACTAGGCTAAGCCCAAAAGTTTGACTGTGAACTCTTATTAAGCTATAAAATAGATTCAACCCGGGAGATAAAGCCGGGAACCCGAGCCCGGAAGTTTGACTGCGACGGAAGGACCATTTTCGAAACATTTCCTTTACAAAAAAAACCTGCTATTATATAATCAAAAGCAATAAAACATTTTTGTGAGGTTATTATGTATTCAGTTTTTTTAGCAGATGATGAACAAATAATCAGAGAGGGTATTAAATACATTATCGATTGGGAAAGCTTTGACTTTGAGATAGTAGGTGAGGCTTCTAACGGTAGCGACGCCCTGGATTATATTTTAAATAACAACCCTGATTTAGTCCTTCTGGATGTCAGGATGCCTAAAATGATTGGTACTGAGGTTGTTAAAGCAGCACGAGAAAACGGATATAAGGGTAAGATTATTATATTAAGCGGCTTTACGGATTTTAAATATACACAAGCTGCTATTAGTTATGGAGTAGATTATTATTTAGCTAAACCTGTTGATGAGGATGAATTATCCGAGACGGTTAAAAAGATTAAGAAGAGCTTAGATGAAACCGTTGTTATGCCTATGTCTAATTATTATCAAAATAAGACTAAGCAATTTGTATTATATGATTTATTGCATAATAACATTAAATCATCCGAACTTGAATCCATGCCTTTGGATCTTAATGCCGACTCCTATCAGGTAGTTATTTACGAGCAGTACAGCCACCATGAAACCAAGATTAAGTACAAATTCAGAGATTTACTTAATGTTGGTAGCAATGTCGATAATTCATTTGAAAATCTTATGATAGATAATAATGATGTCTTTATTTTGAAGGGCGATTTTATTATTAAGAAATTCAACCAATTTTTATCACATTATGTAGGCACTAAAAAGCCTCAAAAGAATTCGCCTCTGGATACTCTTTTTATAGCATACGGAGAAGTTGTTTACGATTTAAAGGATGTTCATAAATCCTATGAAGAAGCTTCGCTTCTTATGCAAAGACGCTTTTTCTGTAAAAAGAGCCAGCATACCATCGGATTCGATGAGCTGCCTCCGGAAAAAAATGAAAATGCATACAAGGACAATCCTGATTTACTTTCGGAATTCTGTACTTCTTTTGTGAATAATTTGCAAATGGGCAAACGTAATAAACTCAATGACCAACTTGATGAACTTTCCGACATTCTTTTTGATTCCTTTTACGATGTCCCAAGAATAAAGCTTTTCCTGACGGATTTGTTTTTATCCGTAAAAGATAAGATTTCCAATCTTTATCACAATTCGGGAGTTAATTTCGAATCAAATGCAACAATCATAGAATTTATAAGCAATCAATATTATCTTTACAGGATAATGAACTATTTCTCGGAACAATTCGATATGATTATAAATACTATAGGCAATACATCAAGTGAAAGCGTTATGGATAACATTATCCACTATATTAAGCACAATTATATGAATGATATTAAGCTTGAAACACTCGCTCCTATGTTTGGCTATAATAGCTCATATCTTGGCAAGATTTTCTCTCAACAGGTCGGAGAAGGTTTCAATGTATTTGTTGATAATATACGAATTGAAAAGTCAAAAGAGTTACTTGAGAACAGCTCATTAAAAGTATATGAGATAGCCGAAAGAGTCGGTTATCACAATGTTGATTACTTCCATACCAAATTCAAAAAATACGTGAAAATAAGCCCTGCAGAGTACAGAAAGCAGATATTAAATAAAAACAAAAAGGACGATTAACGATTCGTCGTGGTTTTCTATGTTATAACGTAAATAACATAAATATCATAACCAATAACAAAGATATATAGATTTAATTATAAAAAAAGTGATACACTTTGAGGTTACTCCGGTAACTTCAAAACTGTACCACTTTTCTTATTTATTGTATGTATTGTATTTTCTTATATTTAAGCCATAAGTCCTGATTTAAGCATCTGTAAAGATCCTTCCTTTACCTGGGTTGAATCAAATACTCTGTACTTTACGGACATCTTCACACATTTAATCTGTGTAAGTTTAAAATCCGATCCATAATGTTCGCTACATTTCCAAATAGGAGTAGTTACATTTGAAGAATAATTATATAAATACAATGTGTTGTTATATAAGAAATAATAGAGGTTTGAGGTATATTCTACCATACATTCACCTTCAACATTGTAAATAATCTTAAATTCTTTATCTAAAAGCTTAGTTCTTTCAACTATGCCCTTAGCACCCATATACATCCATTTGCTGTTATGATAGAAAATCCTGGATGTCACATTGTGCCAGAATTTCTTATCATATTTTACCTTGGTCGGATAGTCCTCATCTATAAAACCTGTATGTCCGTTAGCTGCAAATGCATTGTCACTGCAGAAGAAATTCTCATGCTTGATTAAACCAAATTGATTCTTATTTGTAAGAGAATCGATAGGATCATCCCATGCACAGTCAACATTGTACCAGGCTTTACCAATCTTAACCTTATTCCACTGATGTACCATATCATCGGAAGTAACAATTTCATTAGTTACATCCACTGCATCCATAAGAAGCTTAAATGCAAGCGAATAACCCTCACTGTTAGCCTTTTTCTTTACCAATGCACCGAGTTCCCTGGACCATACATGCTTATCAAATGAGCCTGTATAAGCTGTTTTATCAACTATGTAATCATGAATGATAAGTGCCTTCTCAACCTTGGTCATAGAAGATGTAATCAATCCCTTAACCTTTGTTACGACATCATCAATCTTAGCTGTATCCTTCTTGATTTTCTTCTTTTTAACACTTCCGTCCTCATTCAAATATTCTTCCGAATATCCAAGTGAAATGGTAACTATAATATTAGTCTTGGAATTTCTGGAAACCTTATATTC
The DNA here is from genome assembly GCA_024691065.1 of Lachnospiraceae bacterium. GTDB lineage: Bacteria > Bacillota > Clostridia > Lachnospirales > Lachnospiraceae > JAEEJA01. The sequence goes on from JAILOA010000208.1 coordinate 4,096, forward strand.
TGTACCTGTAAAGAAAAGATATGGAGTATAATTAACTATCTCTGACATCATTTCCTTCATCTGAGCATATTGTGTTTCATAATTAAGATTATACTTGGATACATCTACTGTAGTTGCATAACTCTTGTAAGCTGCTATGATAGCATTCTTAGCACCTGAGAAATCCGAAACCGCACTTCCTGATGCGTTAGTTGTAGCTGTCGGAGCCGCTGTTGCTGTTGGCTTTGCTGTTGCGGTAGCGGTTGGCTTTGCTGTTGCGGTAGCCTTCGCTGTGGCTTTTGCGGTAGCTGTTGCCTTTGCCTTAGCAGTAGCTGTTGCCTTTGCTGTTGAAGTTGCTGCCGGTTTAGCTGTTGCAGCATATGTATTGGTATAAGTAAAAACAAATGTAAATAGTAACATTAACGGGATTAATCCTATTAATTTAACTCGTTTACTCATAACATTCTCCCCTCACACTTTGAATATTATATTTACGTAACTTCAAAAAATATACTATATGGAGCCTCCAAATGTCAAGTCCAACATACCAATCTTCATCACAACTTAATAAACTCATTCAAGGCAAAACTATATATATACCGTTCTTTTACGTTCCTTCCCGTTATGTCCTCAATAGCCTTTGCATAAAGCTTTAGCTGAATATCATATCTTTCTTTCAATGTATCAATCAAATTCTCTTTATTATTCTTATTGTTTAGTCTATCGGTTTTATAATCTACAAGTATGAATTCATTATCTTCGTCCATAAAACCGATAGACTAAATAATAAGAATAATAAAGAGAATTTGATTGATACATTGAAAGAGAGATATGATATTCAGCTAAAGCTTTATGCAAAGGCTATTGAGGACATAACGGGAAGGAACGTAAAAGAA
>JAILOA010000261.1 GCA_024691065.1 Lachnospiraceae bacterium
ATTTCCAAGATTATTAACAATTTTACCTGTTGCTTCCGGATTAAGTCCTCTCGCATTCTTAACAGCCTGCTCTGCACCTTTCATAAGCTCATTCGCATTATTTAAGTAACCGCCGAGCTCTTTCTCCATAATCTGGTCATATACACCAAGGTTCGCATTGTGGGTTCCCTGATTTTCAAGCTGTTTTGAAACCTTTCCGAAAATCCTTAGTTTCTCGCTGAATACATCCGAATTACCGTTTGCCATTCCTTTAATATTAAAGTTATCATATATTCCCCTGATTTTATCAACCTGATGAATACATTCGAACTGTGTTTGGGCTCCGTTCATAAGTGCCTTGGCATCGGCACTTAACTCGGCAGTAACATTGTTATGTTCAAGCATGTCCGTAAGTTCGCTGACTGCCTTATTATATCTGTTTGTATCTCCTACAACCTCTTCAAAGAGCTTTTGCGCCTCTTTGTATTCGTGAGTCATCTTGTACATTCCGGTCTTAACATTTAAATTCAATGCCTCATCCGAAATATTATTACCACTGAGCAAATTCTCCACGGAATGATAGAATTCGGGATCTTCAGGTGTTACCGCGCGTCCCTTGAATTTACTAATCATACTCTTTGGGTCTGTATAAGGCGTATCAGTAACCTTTGACCAGGCCTTTGCAACCGCCTCGTCCGTTTCCTGCTGGGTAAAATATATTATCCTGCCATCAGTAGTTTCCATATAAGGCGAAAGGTCAATATCCATACCGGTTTTCATATTTGCCGCCGACTTATTGCCGGTTGTATAGAGCACCTTTATGTCTTCCTTCCTGATTCCTTTCTTCTTAAGGGCCGACTCCAGGAGATTATCCCTGATTAAAGGCTCGGAAGGATCCTTTAAGAATTCCTTTTGGTTTCTGTTAAACATTTCAATGTAATCATCCGCATGACGAATCTCATTTTCTATCGCATAACCTGAACGCGTGCCCATATTTAATTTGTTTATGGCAAGCGAATCCTGTTGCATTTCAAAATACGCACTCTTCATAAGTTTCCGGGCTTCAGGCGTCGGATTTGCCTTATAGGCATCAACCGCCTTCTTATAATTCTTTAATACAAATGCCGCTCTTCTTTCGGATGCATCATGCGCAAGTCCCTTAAGACTTGACATAGGATTATTAACGACCCTGTTATTCCTGATGTATTTAAATGCAAGTTGTTCTGCGCTTACCCCCGCCTTTTCACATGATGATGCTGCCTGATAATATGCAAGGCTCTTTGTTTTCGGATCATAATGCAGCGACATTATTTCTTCTTTTCTTAAAGATAACCATTTATAAAGCTTTTTAGGATACTTCCCAAGTCCTCTTATGCTCTTTGGAATCTTTGAAATAATCTTGCCCGTCTGCCTGCTCGCCCATTTACCCAGTTCTGCCTTTACTCCAGGTGGAATTTTTGCAATTGTAGCGCCTGCTAACTTAAATGTTCCCGCTGTTGCAACAGTGATTATTATAGGTATGGAACCTGCTATAAGTGTGTCTTTTACATTTCTGTCATATAAAAGCTTATGTTCATTAGCCTTATACATTGCCTTATTCACATCCATCGGAAGGAATACAGCCTCCGAAGCACCGCCTGTGAAGACACCCGCCGCGATACGAAAAGCTATTCCGCCCCAGGTATCCACATATCTTTCACTTAAATCCGCAAAATCCGAGGAAAGCGTCATCCAGAAGCTGTTTGCGTCGTGATGTGCTGTTTCCTGCATCTTTACAAGCATTTCCTGCCGCTGCGTCATTATATCCTTCTCGTGATTCTTAATAATCCAGTTAATCTCATACTGAATCATTGCAATCTTCAATGTATCATATCCATAATGCGGGTCATACCCGTCCTGCATAAGTTCAATCAAAGGTAAATACGGCGCGAGCTTTGTAAAGATTGTCTGTTTAAATGAATCGAGCATTCCCCGTATGCTCTTTACATTTCCGTTTTCATCCGTATCCATAAAGAGAAATGCATGCTTATAAATCAAGCTGTCAAGTTCATTTAAATAATCCGAAATCCTAATGTCTGCATCTGTCATAACAGTAATACCCGGTCTAAACGGCTGACTTTCAAGTATTACATGCTTCTTTGTTGTATAAATAATCTCATCGCCCTTATCATCGAACTTGTCTTCATCCAGGGCGTGACCCTTAAGAATAACATGATATCTGTGAGGCGACTCAAGAAATGCCTTCTCGCAGAAAAATGTATATTCCGTCATACTCTCGGAAATATCTGTTTTCTCGTATTTAAGGCCGAGCTCGTCCAGTTTATTTCTAAGATTATAATTTTTATCTATAGAAACATCATTCATACTGAGTCCCTGGCTTTCAACCGCTTGCCTTAAGTCAGACATTTCAACACCGTAATTTTCACCACTCTTCAATGCTTCTTCAGGCGTTTCAAATGTAAATAATACATCCGCAGGTTTATAATAAACCTCTCTCTTGTCACTGTCATATTTTAAAATGTATGCATTTACTTTTGTAGGTGCTATGGTGAAATCATTTTTATCAAGTTTTTCCACCGGTTTCCCGACAGATGCTTCTTTCATAAGTCTGTAGCATGCAATTCTGTCGGCACCGAAATTAAGTCCTTCCGTTACGCGGTAAACATTCAGTAATGCTTCATACAGCTTTCTATCATACTTAACGGTAATCGTAAGTGTATTTATCTCATATGTACCACCGTCTCCCGGCTCCTCATTTATATCATTTAAAATTACATAATATGCATCCGGAGCCTCCTTTGTGTCTGATTTTACCCAGGCAGCAGTATAACTTGAGCCTTTATTCATCTCAACCTTAATATCACATTTATCCTGATCCATACCCTGAAGTCTGAATCCCACAAAGGCCCCGCGTCTGTCACAGGCAAGAAGCGCAATATTAGGCTGGTTAAGAACAATTTTCGGATCATTTATAAAGAATCTTACACTATTTGTAAATGTACCGCCCTTGCCGAAGTATTTGAAGTTAACCCTGCCCTCGGTAGCTACATTTCCTGCTGAGTTTGAAGATAAAGCACCGGAACTGCTCGGGTTAACATTTGCGGAGTTTTCTGCTGAGGCACCGAAACTGTTTGGGTTGCCGTTTGCTGAATTTTCTGTTGATGTCCCGTAACTTTTCGGAAGGCTTATAGTCGCTGATTTATAAACACCGGTAAGAGGTCCGTCCTGCTTAACATCAAATACACCATCATCCGAAAAGATTTGTATATTTGCAGATAAATCCGGCCGGTCTTTTTCCGTGCCTCCGGATATTTCAACAATTCTCGCATATATTTCATAACTGTCACCCGGACAAATATAATTGCCGAATTTCTTGAAAATTCTGAGCTCGTATTCTTTATTGTCCTTAGGCTCTTTTTCTTTCTTTTGACCGGACCCTTCCGAAGCAATAGCTCCTGCAACTCCGGCACCTGCCGTTCCGCCGCCTATTGTTCCTACTACTACAGTTTTTACGATTTTTGAAGCAGTCTCACCGGCATTTGAGGAAGCATCGGTTTTAATTGTATAGTCTCCTCCTTCATTTTCGTGAACGTCACCCCTTATCCAAAAACTTAAACCATAATCACCATCACCATAAAATTCAGATTCCATATGGTACCCGATTTTCATACTTATATAAAAGTTGTCAGCTCCTTTCGGTATTTCAAAAACACATTTAATATGATCTCCGGGTGCTGCATTTTTTCTTTCGTCTATTAGTTTTGTATCAGTTGAATCAACGCCCCCATTAGAGTATTCAGTTGATTCAACAGATAATGAATAAAAGGAATCCGAAATTTTCCTGGCCATAGATTTTATAAAATCCGGACCTACATATTCACCATCGGTAGATTTTGGATAACCTACCGTAAAATCAATTTCAACCCTGTCACCTGCATTTACTGCCATTTCACCATCCCAGTCACTAATTGATTCATACGAACCCAAATGACTAAGCTCATGGTTACTTTTAATATCGTATTCAATATAAAATGGCGAATCTACATTTTCACTTCCATCTATAACTTGATGAAGACGCTTACTTTTAGCTCCTTTTATCGGAGTTGGCTTTGGTGTTGCTTCATCCGCACTTGCATATTTTGCTCCGATTGGGATAAAGCTAAGAGTATTTCCGGTTTCTCCTTCGGTTGGGGTAAAGCTGAGAGTATTTCCGGTTTCTCCTTCGGTTGGGGTAAAACTAAGAGTATTTCCGGCTACTCCTTCGGTTGGGGTAAAGCTAAGAGTATTTCCGGCTACCGGAACGGCCAATATAATCCCAAGAGGAAATGCGGTCTGCCCCAAAACCAGGAATATAGCCGCAGTAAAGGCAAGGCGTTTTTTTAAGTTTTTTCTATTAATGAATTGTTTAAAATGCTTATAACAATTGTTGATTTTAGTATAAAATGAAGTGTTTCTATTGAAATTATAAGGTATGCTTTTGTTACCGTAATTATTTGTTCCATATGTTGTGCCTTTGTTACCGTAATTATTTGTTCCATATGGTGTGCCATTGTTGCCGTAATTATTTGTTCCATATGGCGTACCATAGTTACCGTAATTATTTGTATTATACGGAGTGCCACCGTTGCCGTTTCCTCCGGATTTATTTCCTGTTACGAGGAAAAGTACAATCCCGATAACCAAAAATGCTCCTCCAAAAATCATATGAACAAGTCTAAGCGGAATAAAACAAATCGGTATCGCAATTGCAAATCCTAACGAAAGACCTGTAAGAACCCCTTGAATTCCAGTGTTTGCATTATCACTGAGTGAAGTTTTTCTCTTTTTAAAAAACAAGCCTATAAATCTACGAATTAAACCATTTCCCTGACCTATTGCCTTAAGACTTAAAGACATTCCGGACAGACCGATAACATAGCTTTGAATGCTTCCGTGTCCGCTTAAGAATCTGTAAAAAATGCATCCGAGGCCGGCGCCGAACAGGATTAATCCGATATTGGTACCTTTAAATAATTTACCTGTAAATAAATTTTTACCACTTTTAAATATATCTTTTGAACCTGTAGCTAAACCGCAGATTGCCATAGTAAGGAAACCTCTTCCAAACAATCCTCCAAATGTAGTCCATAAAGTTGATCTATTAATACCATTATAAAACGTAAGATATTTAAAATATCTGGTGAATCTGTTATAAATTCCAAACTGTGTAATAAGATATTGAATAACCCAGATAATGGTCATAACAAGTGCAACAATCAGATATTTTTTGATATTTGATTTCTTTGAACGGTTTTCATTATCTGAATTAATATTGTTACCTACTACATTTACACCACGGGAAACTTTACTGCCTACAGATACTGCTTTACCTACACCGTTCATTATCGCAAGCTGCTCTTCTGTAAATTTAAAGGAATTTATCTCACCCGGAGTTCCCGGTGCATCCCCCATCAGAACATTCTTAGCAGCGCTTACTGCTTTTGCCGGATTTGCCATACTATTAATTCTATTCCCGGCAAGGCTTTTGGCACTGTTTTTAACTTGATTTTTAAAATTATCCGATTTAGGTGTTGGTATTGTAGCTGACGCCGGCTGTGGTGCAGTCGGCGGCGCTTGTTGCATAGTCTGCTGTGGTGCAGACTCATTTATTTGGATGTTTTGTGTTGATTTCGACGCAGGCTGTGGTGCAGTCGGCGGCGCTTGTTGCATAGTCTGCTGTGGTTTTAGCCCGGGTGCCGGCTGTTGTTCCGGCGAAGGCGCAGGCTTTGGTGCCGGCAGCACCTTGCCACATTTTATACAAAACTTTGCACCGTCCGGAACTTTTTCTCCGCAAAAAATACAATATGCCATATATTATTCTCCCTTTAATATTGGTAAAATCATATTTAAAAATTGATTTTAAATTAACGATTCCTTTTCGATTTGGTCCGATATTATGGTCTTATTAATACTACATAATCATTTTCGCCCGAAGGCCATTTGTATGAGCCAAATGCATATTGCTTTCCTTTGTATGTCATAAATTTATTTAGAGTCAGAAAATCACCTGAGAGCTTATTCCTTTTTTTGTTCCACTTACATATTTCTGTACTTTTGTATTTTTCTTTATAGGTTTTACCTTTCTCATCATGCATTATCCACCAGTCAAATTTAACCTTTGCATATTTTCCGTTATCATAACTTTTAATATACATATTGAACATACGGTCACCTTTAACATGATACTTATGTGTATTTCCAATCATGCATACCTTCCATCCGCCTTCAGCCAGATATTGATTCTCAAATTTAACAGCACCTTTTTGATTAAAAAATTTATTTATCCTTTTCTGATTACCCTTTTTATAATACATTCTATAGAACCATTCAAAATCCCCTACATTTGGTCTTTTCTTTGTAGACATAATTTGGGCAGTCTTTTTAGCTTCTTTATCGGTTAATACATCGGAAGATTCTTCATCCTCTGTGGTTTCAGTGTTTTCCGATGAATCTCCATCTTCTGAATCTTCACTGCTGTCGGATGTATCTTTGTCTTCTGTATCCTTACTTTCTCCCTCGTTCTCCGAACTATCGGAACCGGAACTGTTCTCAGATGAAGTATCAGACTGACTACTTGTAACTTCTGTTTTTTCAGTCTTATCTTTCTTGTCTATAAACTTAGGTTTTATAACAAATATAAACAATGTAGCGAGTGCCGCTAATACCACTACGACAATAATTATGACCGGAGCTGCAGATTTCTTTTTCTGATTATAAGGTTGGGGTGCAACATTAAAATCGTTCATACTGCGAGGTTGACTCTGATTATAACC
>JAILOA010000302.1 GCA_024691065.1 Lachnospiraceae bacterium
AAACTCATTTTTTCCATAACAGACTTTACACTATCACAATTATGAATATATTCATATCAAAATTACTTCTTTTTCTTATGTTTTTTCTTTGTACCGGATTTTTTACGATTACCCGAATTCCTGTTCCCGGCATTATTCGTATCGCCCTTAGCACCTTGCTTCACAGCACTGTCTCCGGCATTATTCGTACTACCCTTAACACCTTGTTTCACTGCACTGTCTCCGACATTGTTAGTACTACCTTTAACGCCTTGTTTTACAACACCATCCGTGGCATTATTTCCGGCATTTATTTCGGCTTCATTTCCGGCTTTACTTCCCATATTTCCGGCATTACCATTCGTTGTGCCATCCTTTACTTTCGAAGCCCCACCATCAGATTTTGCGTCTTCAAGCGATGCATTTCTTTCCTTGCTTGCCTTCACAAGCTTAACTATGGATTTTACCAACAAATAAATAACCATCGATACTAAAGATATCGGTAAAAATGTAACATAAAACACTTCACAATCCGTCAAATATTTGATACCGCCATTAACGGTTTCGGAAGTATTTTTAACATATCCGTCTATAAATAAATCATACCATATCGGATAAGAAAACATTACAACAGCCGCAGTATAAAGATAACTAACGAATACACAAAGAAATTTAGAAGATATATTTATTTCATTCTTCTTAAATATAATAAAAATGTTTAAAACCAAAAATATAATTACACTTAATATACAAGCAAATGAAAAACCAAAGAATTTTGTTCTGGTTACCAAAACCTCAAATAAATCAATAATTATACCTTGAATTAATCCAACTAAAAGGGCAAGTAAAAAATACTTCACAATAAGATATATTCTTATCTTTGTACCCTCAAACATTTTTCTTTCCTTCAAAACCCAAACCTCACATTACAATTTTATTATAGTTAAACCTCGTAATATTATTTGATCCTGCCGCAATATTATTGATTATAAATTTAAACCTCGCAATAATTTTTCAATATATTAAGCCCTACATTACCACTTTTCTCAGGGTGAAACTGACATGCAAAAATATTACCGTATTCCACAGCCGCGTCAAAATCAGTAGTATACTGCGTTCTTGCAGCAACTGCTTCTCTTACCTCACTGTCAAGATAATAAGAATGAACAAAATATACATAGGAATGATTCTCAATTCCTTTAAAAAGCCTGGTATTATCTTTTATATCAATATCATTCCAACCCATATGAGGAATCTTATATCCTTCCTTTTCAGGAAATCTCTTAATTTTCCCCTTAATAAGTCCAAGACCTTTAACTCCCGGTGTCTCATCACTCTCATCGAAAAAGAGCTGAAGTCCAAGACATATTCCGAGTATAGGCTTCCCGTTTGCAACCTCTTCTTTTATTAAATCAACAAGTTCAAATCTTTCAAGCTTTTCCATAGCATCTCCGAAAGAACCTACTCCCGGAAGTATAAGCTTATCGGCATTTTTTATATCCGAAAACTCCCTTGTAAGCTTACATTCATAACCTAAATGCTCAACTGCCTTCACGACGCTTTTAGTATTACCTGCATCATAATCAATAATTGCAATCATTATTTCATCCTTTCCATCATCATATCCATAATATTCAAAACCTTTTTAAATATATCCGTTCAGTACCAAAATCCGAGTCTTTTTAAAAATATTTTCAATCTTGTATTCAATAGCATAATCCAAAATAATTATGAAACCAAACATCACGGATTCATATGTGAACCTTTTTCAACCCACATATTCCGGATTAATATCTAAGCCTTTTCAACCCTCATATTCCGGATTCATATCCGAAACTATTTTATCATAATCCAGCAATAATACAAGTTTATCTTTATCATGAGCAATTTCCTTTACCAAAGAGTTCGCACTACCTGCAACCGACTTATCCGGAAGCTTTATGTTATCAACATCTATAAGACTCATACCTGAGATTTCATGCACGTGAAAAGCAATTGTCATATCACCAATCTTAAGAACGATAAACCTTTCATAAAGTTCATTTGCTTCTTCACTTTTATTAAATATCCGGGCCAGATTTATAACTGTATAAACAGTTTCTCTTAATATAAATATCCCTTCAATTCTATCATCAGACCTCGGAAGGGGAGTGAGAGACTGCACATTCAGTATCTCCTTAACCCTCCCAATGTCTATTCCATAATACACATTATCGATTTTAAATTCCAAAATCTCTCTTTTGCTGCTCACTTCACTTGAAGCTAATCTATCCTTTTCATCCATATCAATTTTTCACTCCTTTATATACCACATAAACTCTTATACACTACAATCAAAAACTATTATTTTGTCTCCAATTCAAACCAGAATATAACTCCGTCCGGTGTATTTTTAACTCCATACTTATGATTATGAGAATCCATTATGGCTTTTACTATCGAAAGACCTATACCACTACCGCCATACTCCCTGGTTCTCGCCTTATCCACCTTAAAGAACTTTATCCATACCTTTTCCAAATCTTCCTCAGGTATATTCTTTCCGGTATTAAATACATTTATTCTGACTATGGAATCCTCTTCCTCATAATAAACCTTTATTATCTTTTCATTATCAACATGGTTAATTGCATTGCTGACATAGTTGGTAATAACCTCTTCAATCAGGTATTCATCAGCCCATACAAAGATTGGATCATGCTCCTCTATCTCCAGCGTAGCCTCCTTTTGATTAGACAAAAGCTTTGCAGAAGATGTTACTGATTTAACAACCTGAACTATATCAAAACGGTCATAATTCACAACATCATTACCAAACTCAATCTGATTCAATGTAAGAAGCTTTTTAACCATATTATTCATTTTGCGGGCTTCATCCTGAATTACCTCACAATAGAATTTTCTGCTCTCCGGATCATCATTTATATTTTCCTCCAATCCCTCTGCATATCCTTGTATCAATGCAATCGGAGTCTTCAACTCATGAGATACATTTGAAAGAAAATCCTTTCTCATCTCATCGAGCTGAGTCCTTCGTTCAATATCCTTCTGCAATTCATTGTTGGCTGATTTTAGTTCGGCAATAGTAGTTTCCAGATTCTCGGATAATGTATTGATACTGTTACCCAACTGGCCGATTTCATCCTGGGTCTTAACCTCATACTTTGCATCAAAATCAAGCTTAGCCATCCTTTTCGCTATCTTAGTAATTTTGTTAACCGGTCCCAAAAACTCGGAACTTACAAAAAACATAAGCAACATACCGATACAAACCGAAGCTATACCGATATATTTGATGAACTTATTTGAAATCAATATATTATCATGCATACTTTGATAATTAGTTCTGCAATACACATAAAGTCCGGAATCAAGCACTCCGAAAAGCTCCAGATAATTCGAACCGATACGCTCATCATAAACCATATAAATGCTGTAATTAGAAGCAGCCTCAATACAATCACGACTGTTAATTTCATTAATTGCCTCTTCATCTCCCATTGCCGCCCACACATATTCCTGGACCTTTTCCCTGACATCCGCCTTTTCATTCTCGCTGATCCGATTTCCCGCCGGATAATAATAATTCAACTTTATAAAATTCCATAAAGAATAAATATCAAATACATACATATACATTGAATTATTTGCTTCAAGCTTTTCAATCGCCAGATTAGTATCATCAGATATAGTATTTGGAAGCTCCGTATCTTCGTCATTATACTCATCTAAAAGCTTTGTATTAATATTCTTAAATGTATTCGATAACATATTAACTTTTCTAAATGTATAATACGTAGGCAAAAAAACGATATTGGCCATTATTATTGCAAGGGTCAAAAGTATTAAAATCAGCCCTACAACGAGCATAAATCTAATTCTGATTGAACTTTTAATGGCGCATATCAAACCAAAACGAAACTTTTTTGATTCTTTTTTGTTATATATATCATCTGCTTTATTTTCCATTAATCAGATACCTCAAATTTATAACCCATTCCCCAAATTGTCTTTATGTATTTTCCTTTTTCTCCAAGTTTACTTCTAAGCTTTTTAACATGGGTATCAATGGTCCTGGCATCTCCGAAATAATCATAATTCCAGACATTATTTAAGATTTTTTCTCTGGAAAGTGCCACACCCTGATTAATAATAAAATATGTCAAAAGCTCAAATTCTTTATAGCTTAATTCAATATTCTTTCCGTCAATTTTCACCTCATGAGCAGACTCATCAAGAACAATTCCGCCCACTTCGACAGTACCCTCATCAAAGACATTAGTCCTTCTCAAAACTGCCTCAACACGAGCTACTAAAACCTTAGGACTGAATGGTTTTGATATATATTCATCAACCCCTAATTCAAAACCCATAAGCTCATCTCTCTCGTCTGATTTAGCAGTAAGCATAATAATAGGCACCTTTGAATATTTACGGATTTCCTTGGTAACACCCCATCCATCCATTCGAGGCATCATAACATCAAGTATAATAAGTGCTATATCCTTATCAGCAAAGAATTTGTCCAATGCATCTTCACCATCGGATGCTTCAATAACACTATAGTTATGCTTAATAAGAAAATCACAGACCAGTTTTCTCATACGTTGTTCATCATCTACAACCATTATTTTTATATTATCCATAAGTATACCCGCCTTTATATTTTTTTAATAATGCTTGGATACCTAGTCCAATAATCCTTTAAATATCAATATTTGAGGATTACAAAACCAAATACAAGTATATCACATATTGTATTAAAAAAAAATGGTGAAAATGTGAATAGAATACAGAAAATTCAAGAAAAAAGACAAATGAAAAAGGCCGGCAAAGCCGACCTCCTTCGGACACCGAAGTGTCCACGTATAATAGGGTGGGAGTAGAAAGTAATATACTTTCTAATCGTAGATTATATTGTAAAGTTGTGGCAAAAATGTGTCAAAATTATTAACAATTCTTTATATTGTATTGCTATCACAATACAACCCCTACTTATATAACAAATTATTTGTAAGAAATACTAACCTTATCATCCTTACTACGAATTTTAATAATACCTTTACTATCAGTTGATCCATCTCCTGATTCATTGCTCTCGGCATATTTAACAGAAGTATCAATTGTGTAATTAGCCTTTGCACCATTAAGAATAAGACCGACACCCTTCATTGATTCGATTTCACAGGTACCCATAAGCTGAGCCGATACATTAATCATTCCACCTGTAGCCTTAGCATTTAAACCATAAATAACATTAATCTCTTCTTCATTTCCACCGATATTAACATTACCACCATTATTTTCAACAATAGCCTGAGATGAAATCTGAGCTTTACCAATATTCACCTCACCCTTGGTATTGTTAATAGTCAATTTATCTGTATCTATTTTATCAATGTCAATCGAAGAATATTTTGAATTAATGGTAACAGAATTAAAATGCGTATCATTAGGAATCTTCAAATAAACTGTTCCACTTCCTACAACCTGAGCAAACTGTTCCGAAGTAAATTCCAAATCCTTAACATCATTATTAAGTACCTTTTTAAAATCAGCACCATAACCAACAACCAGTTTGGTTCCGTCTTTAACATAACAAACATTAGCATTAGATCCGGCATAATCATAAATCTCTTGATTTTCCTGACTGATTGAAACGCCACCTCTAAAAATATTAATCTCAAGATCGGTAACTAATGACATATCAACTTCATCTATACTTTGATAAGAACTGCCGGGATCTGCTGTTTCAAAAGCTGAAGCAAAATCCTTTACTCCACCTCCCATAAGAACACCTACAACCAAAATAACTATTCCTAATACAGCGAGGACTCCTACCTGGACCCATTTATTTTTCATAATTAATCCCTATCCTTTCTACTTCTTTATTGTGTAATTTCTTATAGCAACCTTTGCCTTCTTAAATAAACCTATAATATTGAAGTACAAACCGGTAACACCGCCTTTAACCATAAACTTAACAAAGTATACCAAAGAAATTGCAATCGGAATACATAAAAATCCTAAACCGGCAAAGAAAACCGCAGATGCTGCTTTAGAAGCCGATAAGGCTATAGCTGCAGTATATAAACAGAGCACAAAACCACCGATTGCAGCCAATACACCACCTGCACCTAAAATAGTTGCGGCAATTGAAGCTACAAAGAATGCAATAAGCGCAATTACAGCAATGATAGTAATAGGACAAGTAACAATTAAAAGAACAGTAACGAGAGATTTCTTCTTAGGATCAATCTCAAAGTCCGTAGCTTCCTCATCCTCATAAAGATCTTTAATACCATCTTTTTGATTAGAACGTTTAAATTCACTGTTTTCAATATCTTTCTTTAATTCAGCACGTTCTTTTTCTTTTTTAATCTGTTCGGAATCTTTCTTATCTGTATTTCCTTTAGCTTCCCAAGGATTTACAATCTTTCCGTCCTGAGATAAATCTCCTAATTCAGAATCATCAATTGTGATTCCTCCTGTGGCATTAGCCTTTTTAAGACCACCCATCTGGCCTTGCTGCCCTTGTCTTTGCATCATCTGAGGATTTTGTCTCATTTGAGGGTTCTGCATCATCTGAGGATTCTGTCTCATCTGAGGATTCTGCATCATCTGAGGATTCTGTCTCATCTGAGGATTCTGTCTCATCTGTGGATTCTGTCTCATCTGTGGATTCTGTCTCATCTGAGGATTCTGTCTCATCTGTGGATTCTGTCTCATCTGTGGATTCTGTCTCATCTGTGGATTCTGTCTCATCTGTGGATTCTGCATCATTTGAGGATTCTGTCTCATCTGTGGATTTTGAGCCGCTCCTGCAGAAGCCTTTGGTTTATTTTCATTTGTAGTATCAAATACTGAAGCATCAACTCCCTGAGATGCAGCATCATTAGCCAAAGCAGACAACAAACCTACATCAATATTCTTAGATGCTCCACCCGATTGTTTCTTCATAGATGACTCTCTCACCTGTTTAGCTATATATTCCGGTGAAACGAAATCATGAATGATTTCCTGTTCCTTTTCAGGACCTGCATCAGCAAAATAGTCTTCATAATATTCCATTGCCTGCTCACGGTCCTCTTCCGGAAGATCAGCTATTAATTTACTTAAATCCCCCAAAAATTCAAATTTAGTCATAATCAAGACCTACCCTTTCCTTTATTATTTTTACCTCTTACAAATAACTTGCAAGTATAAAAACCAAAGATTAAAAAGCCATAATCACACACGTACAATATGACAAAATAACCTTTATAATTTTACCACGTATTAAATAAAAAGTATATAAAATTTCCATAAAAAAATACATCTGCCATGAAACAATTTACCAATTTGTTATAATAATAACCATTAGTTCTCACAACAGATGTATTCTATTTAAAAACTCATTTCAAGATCAATTATCATCATTTTTTACGAGACCTTCAGATTGTAACCTTGCTCTAAATGCTGCAAACGAATCTTCTTCAGCCTTCTTCTTTTCTTCCTCACGTTTCTTTCTATACTCTTCAGCCTTCTTAGCAGCTTGAGCACTCTTGGTTGCTTCTAACTGCCTAGCCTTTTCAGCCTTTTCGGCAGCAGCTTTCTCCTCGGCAGCTTTTGCTTCAGCAGCAGCCTTATCATCTACCGGTTTAACCGGAACCTTAGCTGAAGATGAACTCTTCTTCTTGGATGATCCGGATAAATGAACTCTATTTGATGAGCTATCATCCTCACCCTTAAGAAGACTTGCAAGAGTATCAACAGCCTCATCCTTCTTCTTGGACTCTAATTCCTTGCTGGCAACTCTTGATGCATGTCGTGCACCACCACTAAAAGTATTACTACTCTTAGGTTTATTATCAACCGGTTTACTCTCTGCAGGTTTACTCTCTACAGGAGGTTCAGGTTTAGTTTCAACAACCGGTGTTTCAACTACCGGCGTTTCATCAACACTAAACATTTCAGAACTGCCGAGCATATCAGAAGATAATCCGGATGAACCCATTCCAAATGGATCTTCATCAATTGAAACTTCAAAGTTAGCTGTATCTATAACAAACTCATCAGCTCCGCCTATAGGAGTAGGAGTCGATGATCCGATTCCAAATCCATCATCATTAGACGGTGCATTGGAAATAGATTCTGTATTGATTGTAAAATCATCAACCTTTGGTTCTTCCTTCTTAACCTCAGGTTTAGGTGGTTCAGGTTTTTTAACCTCAGCCTTTGGTGGTTCAGACTTCTTAACCTCAGCCTTTGGTGGTTCGGATTTCTTAACCTCCGCCTTTGGTGGCTCAGGAGTCTTAACCTCTTCTTTAATTGACTCCGGCTTCTTGGTTTCCTCTTTAAACGGCTCGGCCGATGATTTTCTTAAACCTCTGGAGCCTCCGAATAGTCCCCTCTTCTTAGTTGGCATATCGTCCTTAAGAAGATCAGCTAATGCATCTACATTTCCACCTGAACTTGATTGACGAATCTCAGAATATGCAACCTTTTGTGTATTTCCTTTAATAGCCGGATTACTTGCCTTTTGAACAGGTTTTTGATCCGCTGTAGGTGTTGTATTTGTTGTATTTGTTGTAGTTGTTGTATTTGTTGCCGGCTTTGGTTTAGCCGAAGTCGGAGGTGTACTAGGTACAGGTGGTGGAGCCATTCTCTGAATAGGCACCGGTGCACTCATAGACCTTGTATAAGAAGGTGCAGGTGGTGGGGTTGGTTCTGAAGCCGGTGTTGTCTCAGCTTTTGAATCATCCTCCTGCTTGCTGCTCTTCTTCTTTCTTCCGCCAAATCCAAAGAATCCGCCTCTCTTCTTTCCGGAAGAACTCGTTTCCTTAAGAAGTTCAGCAAGAGTATCAACATCTCCTCCGTCTTCTCCGGATCTCAAATCACGTCTTGCATTAATATTAGCTATACCTGCAGTACCTGATGACATTGTCTGAGCCGGTTCTTCAGGCCTTACAGGCTGAGGAGCAGGTGCAGGTTTATCTACCTTAACAGGCGTACTGCTCTTTGTTTCCTTTACTTCTTCTTTCTTATTTTCAACTATAGGAGCAACAGGTTCACTTACTTCTTTCTTTTCTTTAACCTTTTCAACAGTTTCAACTGCTTCTACAGTTTCTACAGTTTCAACAGTTTCAGGCTTTGAAGCTTTCTCAACCTTCTCGGCAGGCTTCTCTTTTTCAGCCTTTGCCTTCTCAGCTTCCAGTTTCTTCTTTTCCTCTTCTTCAGCCTTCTTTCTCTCAGCTATTGCCATTTCATCAGCAAAGCCCTTGGATTCGTCGTAATCCTCATCCTTTTCAATCGCTGCTAATTCCTCTTCGACCTCGGAAGTTTCATCTTCATCTTTTTTGATTAAATCTGTTTGAGCACTTAAAGCTCCTAAAAGGGCATCTAATTCACCTAAGTCAGTCAAATCAATTTCATCTTCAACTTCCTCAGCCTCTTCTACAGCACCCATAGCCATTTCTGCCATAAAATCAGCCATATCCTCCTCATCAACGCGTGCGTCATGACCGCCGCCCATATCATTTACATTAGGTTCTAAATCTTCCTGCCCCATAAATAACTGTTCTTCCATAGTAGTTATTTTATTGTATTCACTCATGTCAAATTTCAGACCATAGCCATTATTCTCATTCTCAGGAGATCCCGGAACATTAAATAATCCCTGCCCCGGTTCTTCAGGCTCTTCTTCATACCTTATAGGTTCCTCCTCGTTAACATTCAAAGAAAAACCGTCCAGACCTGTACCGTTAGCACCACCAAATGATTGTTCATCAAATCCTTCATCAAAGCCTATCTGTCCAAGTCCGTCACCTAATCCCGACATAGAATCATCCATCATAGACATCCCCTGCATCATTTGAGGATCTGAAATACCATCATCGGACCACACTTCTCCCGATTCATTATTAAACATACCGGACTGATCATAACCATACTGCTGGTTTCCCATATCCATTCCCATACCGGGTTGCATCTGTTGCTTATTGGCTTCAACATAATTTCTGATGGTTTCCTGATAAGATGCAAGCCTTTGTCTACCGGAGTCAGTTATCTTATAAAATCTACGGCTTCTGCCACCCAAGTCCTTATGATAAACCTCTAAAAGACCGTTTTCCTGTAATCGCTGCAAAACCGGATAGAATTCAGATTCAGACACTTGTGGTAACCTTACTCGAACATCTTTGGTTATCTTATAACCATAAGTTCCTTCCGGATCTGCCGCAACTATAGATAATATTACTGTATCCAGCATTGCTTCCCCATTATTCATAATTCCATTCATCCCCTTTTCTAAAATTTGCACACAATTAAAAGCATATAATAAATCATTTCCCAACCGTCCTGAAATAATAAGAAATAAATATAAATCACCTAATCTAACAGATGGTAACAATACATCTCGCTAGATTATAACATA
>JAILOA010000353.1 GCA_024691065.1 Lachnospiraceae bacterium
ATAAAATGCATTTCTCTCCGGGGTGCCCTCTACAAGCACTTTCGAAGGATCAAAATCCGTATTTTCGGCATAAAAGCTCTTGTCGCGCCCGCCCAAAGGTGAATACCAGTGAAAAGACAAAGTCACAATCTTCCCCTCAAGTCCCATCTTTATTGCTGTCTGCATGGTTTGTCTGTTTTCCAGAATTTCCTTTAAACAAGGAGAGGTCATATCCGAATAATTTATATTCGGAGAATAAGCAAGCATCTCAAAACCATATAACTTAGGTGTTTTCCCGGTATGCTCTGCTATATAGCAGGTCTCCTCCATCGGTTTTGTCTGCGTATGCTGTCCTGAAATAATCCCGTTCCCCTCGATTTCACAGAGATACGAAAGCAATTTTTTCGCCTCATTAGTTGCATTTTTATTAACAGGTTCCTGATTTCGCATAAAGCCTCCTTTCGGAAAAATCCCTATTTTGAATTCCCGGTAACTCTATTGATAGCTTAGAATAGTCCTTCTCACCTTCAATATAAATTGCAATGCGAGCACCGCTTTTCGGAAAAAGAGATATTCTACTGATAGCTTAGAATAGTCCTTCTCACCTTCAATATAAATTGCAATGCGAACACTGCTTTTCGGAAAAAGAGATATTCTATTGATAACTTAATATAATCCTTCTCACCTTCAATATAAATTGCAATGCGAGCACTGCCGCCACATAAATAGCCACCCCCGCCAAAATCTGAAGCGGGTATGTATAAACACTCTTTTCATCTATAAGAAGCGCTAAAACTCCCAGCGCCCCTGCAGGTGGCAAAAATGCCTTAAAGTTCCTGAGAATTACGATCATTAGAATTCCAACCGCAAATGCAGCTACATACAACGGCAGATGCATATAATTGCAGATTAAAACTCTTGAAAATGCACCGGCGACGGCACATAAAAACACGCTCCCAACTACCTTCACCGGGTTGATTTCGCCCTCTTTTCTTACCCCCGAAAGCTCAGTAAATAAAACCAAAAGGGGTGGAGCAATTATAAAATTCATCTTAAATAAATATCCGAAATAACACAGTACCAACATTATAACTGTTCTGTATACAAAAGTCAAAACCTCGTATTTTACATTTCTCTCTACTGCTTCAAACTTCTCACACTCTGTAAGTCCGAGCCTGTCGGTCAGGGCTCTCACCAAAACTATAACTAATGTTAAGGAAAATGCAGCGACCAAATACACCATACTTTCGGTGCCTAGCATTACAGGGAGCACTATCGCGGAAATCATAGGTGCAAAGGATGTTCCCGAAAACAGGAAAATAAGCTGTCCGAGAATAAATGCGATAAGCAGCTGAACAGGCTTATCCAACGGAACAAATCTTACTATCATTATTCCGCTGATTGCACAAATGGTGATAAATAAAACCATCCTGAAATAACTGGTTTTCCATTTGAATTTCGGTGCTATGAAAGCCCCCACAGAAATTGCCGCTATCTCCGGAAAGATAATCTCTTTATTCTTAAACAATACAGAAAAAAGCACCATTACTGTGACAATTGCCACAGTAACAGCACTTAATATTATAAATTTTTTATTTTCACTTGTCTTAATTTTTGCTTCTTTCATCTCAGCACATCCAAGCCCTTCCATCATCTGTAAAGTGGAAATTTGCAATTTATTAATCCGCTTGCTTCTTACCCGTAATTTAATTTCAAGCAGAATTTTTAAATCCAATTTGCTTCTTATCCGTAATGTAAGTCCAGGCAGAAATTTATTAATCCGCTTTACTTCTAATTCATAACCACAGTGACACCCATATCCGGGTACTGTCTGTTTCCACATAATAATATACACGAATAATTATTTTTTTCAAGTATATTTTTTATGATTAGTTATTTACTCCATGATGAAATGGTTTTGTTGATGGCGTAATCGCTCTGAATGTAAATCCATGCTTCTTACCATACTTAATAATCTTATCAAGCGCTCCCGCAGTGTAAGTCTTAGGCGCAGCATCATGCATAAGCACTATATTTTCCTGCCCTTTAACAAGCCCGCTTACAACGCTGTTATAAACTGCCTTCGGAGTCCAGGAGAGTCCGGCATCTCCCGAAGAAACGCTCCAGTCATAGTAGGTATATCTCCAGTTTCCTATGCATTTCGTAATCTTTGTCATAATTCCTCTGTTAAAGCTACTGACAGTATTCGAACTTCCGCCCGGAAATCGCGATGCCGTACACCACACTCCAAACTCCTTATAGAAAAGCCTTTGCAGCTTATCCAGATTCTGATGATATATTTTCTTGGATTTATAAATCGTATAATAATCATGCTGGAACCCGTGCAGCGCCAGGGTGTTGCCCTCTCTTATAAGACGCCTGGTTATATGATAATCATAGCTTGCAGGTCTTAATTCGAAAAATGTAGCGTTCACGTGATTTCTCTTGAGAATATTTAATATCCTCGGAGTTATATTTGAACTAGGTCCATCGTCAAAGGTAAGATAAATCACACTCTTTATTCGCTTAATTACCTTGATGTGGCATATAAAGGTTCTTCCGTCCTTTCGCCCGATAATCCTTACATTTCCGACTCTCCTTGCGACAACATTTCCCTTTTTATTGACACGGGCAATTTTATTATTTCTGCTTCTCCATCTGACACCGGTCGCCTTATTGCTAAAGCCGTTCTTTATCGGCAGAACCTCACCCTGCATCATCTCAAGATTATCGTACATGAAACCCTTTTTAAGGATCCTGATTCTGTATCTTACATCATCACCGTTCGAATCCCTTGCAACTATTACTGCCCTTCCGGGCTTCTTCGCATAGACGATTCCGGTCTTTGATACAGTTGCAACGCTCTCCTTCTTAGAAACCGCTCCCATGAGATTATCTCTGTCCGGAAGACAGACATATTCTCCCAAATGCAGATTACATCGGCCCTTTTCCGAAAGCATTACTGTCTGATTTTCAGGACTTGAATTGCCCTCAACCGCTCCGTCGGTAGCTGCCGAAGTCTCCTCCGGAGCTGTAGCCTCTGTCTCTGTTGCAACTGTTTGCGATGTATTTTCTACTGTATCCTGACTTCCCTTGCCGCACCCTGTAAATGTAACGGCCGAGGCCAGGCATACAACTCCCATCGTCACAGAGAGGATCCCTTTTTTTAATTCCGGAAATCTCTCAAACCCAAATATTACCTCTTTAAATTGGGGTCGCTTTTCAACTGCAAACGTTTCCTTCCCCGCCTCAGGGATAAAACTGCCTGATATTTTTTTAGCTTTACCTGCAATGGTTTCACTCCCCGTCCCGGGGACAAACTTCCTATACCTCATTTTTCCATCCTATCCCTTCCTAATATACATATTTCTATTCAAAGCTCCAATTAATCATATCATAAACGAGGCAAATTCTCTACCCTTATTATGAAGCATTTCCTTTTGCTGATAATCGAGTCGTGAACTACTCGATAATTAAATTACCGAGTATTCCCGCTTAGGTATCCTATATATTTAAAACAGTCACACTGTCCCATACAACCTAATATTTTTTTTAGATAAAATTGAATTAAAATCTTGCAAATAAATATAACTTATATAATAAACTCAATTTATCCCAATTTATTTACAGCACCAATAAATATCGGCACTCCGGTATTCACATCCACGATTCCGTAAACAAATGGTCTATCCAGGTAAATATTAATAGTCGGGCGCGGATTTTGAAGCGATGTCGCCGAAGCCATAACAACAGCCGTAACTGCCGCAGCCTTCGTTCCATTTTTATCAACCTCTATATGAGTCTTATGAATTACATCATCAATCTTTTGATATGGATCCTTGCAGTACTCAATCATATTACTAAAATCTGCGGAATTTGTAAATGCTGTCGGCATTCCAAGTGCACCAAGATCTCCCTTTAAAGAAGTACTGTAATCGTATTTAAATTCCGGAAGCTTGATATAAACATCCTTGTCAGTCTTTTTATTTAAAACTGCATTTATAAAATCCTTACCCTTAAGACCGTTAATGTAATCAACGGTAGTCGTGCCTTCAGGAGGAAGAATTCCTACAAACGCAAAGTTTCCTCCCTTATAAGTCTTTACAAAACCAACACCGTTATTGAGCTCAATGTAATAATATTCCTTTCCGTTAAGCATATTAACCTTACCCTCGGTTCCGTCCTGGTTCTTGAAAGTCTGGTCGGATGCCACCTGGCTGTCGGAAAATGTTTTTGCCCAGTCACCCTCAAAGGCGATTGCATTTATCAGATACATAAACGCATCTTCCGGAATCGAATCAATAATCGTAGGAATCATCTGATTTGTATTGGTATTCACCCAATCGTTAATCTTGCCGACAGTCTCCGGTGTAAACGGCTCAAGGTATGAATCCGCATTAAACGTCGTCTTATTCTTCTGGATAAATGTATCTTTTATCTTTATGTCATTACTGTTCTTAATCCATATAGAATCGGCAATGTGCATGGTCACATACTTATCACTTGAAACGCGGGTGTTAAAGTTTCCAAGATTTGAGCAATACTCATCCAATGTCATTCCCGGCGAAAGTACATTTAGCATCTCCTGAAGAGTCTGACCGTTCGCACCATTCTCAGCCATTGCAAGCGCAGTAGCAATACTGTCCGGAGAAATCAATATATTCTTATCAGTACCCTCCCTTGCAGCAACACTCTTAAGCATATTTACCGCAAAATCAGCTGTAACTGCGTCAAATGTAGCGACCGTTGCAGGCACCTGCGAAGGATCAATCTTCTGATCGTTTGAACTGCCGGAAGAAGAATAGGTTCCGGCCTCAGTATAAGTAATATCCTTCACCTTACCGGTTTTATATTTTTTCTTAAGCTTCTTGAGACATTTTTTAATATCCGAAGCCTCCCCGGAGGTCGACAAATTATTTATAAGCTTGTATATATTTTTCTTAAATTTGTATGTAAGAATCGACTTTTTCGAGGTCTGCCCCGTCTGGCTTCCAATCGTGCTTTGAAGAGCGAAAATGTATTTGCCGTTCTTACTTACATAATCCACCTCAACTCCGCCATCA
>JAILOA010000362.1 GCA_024691065.1 Lachnospiraceae bacterium
GAAACTTTAATTAGAAATAATATTTCTTTTAAAAATGCTGAAATTGTAAAATATAATCCCACTGAATTACTTTTTGATGTAGAGGAATATTTTCTTAAATGTAACATTATAATAATAGATACATATTTTGGCGAAGAATATTTTGATGTGATTGATTTAGTAAAGAAAATAAATGAAAGGTATTTTAATACCGAGATAATATTTATTTCTGACAATAATAATTATGTTGAAAAGGTTTATGAAACAAATCATTGTTTTTATATTCAAAAAGAAAATTTGGAATTTTATCTCGAAAATGCCTTGAAAAAATCTTTGAAAGAGCTGGGTGATAATAAAAAGTCGGAAGCTATCGAAATCAGCTCAAATCGAATAAAGCAATTTGTAAGAATAAAAGATATTCTTTATATTACAAAGGATGGACGGAAAACCATAATTGTAACGAAGTCGGGCAGAATTAATACCATAAATCCTTTATCATATTATGAAGGCAAAGATAAATCAGGTAATTTATGCAGGATACATTCTTCTTATATAGCAAATATTGAGAATATATCATTTATAAAATCAAAAACTATTGTTATTATTGATGGTTCGACTTTACCGGTTTCAGATACATTTTCGGAGCATTTTAAGGAGAATTATTTTAAATACTGGGAGAATAGACAGTAAGCGGATTATTTGCTTAATTTATAGAAGTTTAGATTAATAAAAGAAGATATATCATTTTATGATGTATGTAATTATATTTTAAAATTAAAATCGAGGAGGTTAGTTTATGGAATATTCCAATTTATCAAATGAAGAACTTGAAAATCTTGTTCTTGAGGGAGACGAGGATGCAATTATTGAGTTGGCTGGAAGGTATACATATGGTACCGAAGGAACCGAAATAAATTATACCAGAGCTTATCAGTTATTGCACAAGGGTGAAAAAAGAGGTTTAAAGAATGCGTATATAGGTATTGGTGAGTTATACAGAAATGGGTGGTTTTTCGCAAAAAATGAGGAACTGGCAAGTAAATATTATATGAAAGCAGGGGTTGATTATCCGAAAGATAATAATCAAAGCAATACTTCTTCTGATTCTACATCAAGTGATTATATGAATAATGAAAATTATAATTCCAATAATGATTCTATGGCATTTGATATTGAATATTTAAGAAATTTAATAGCGTCTGCAATGAATAATATGGGTAATTCTGATAATAGTTTATCGAAAAAAAATATTTATAAAGTTTTTGATTATTTGAGTAAATTTGATAATGGAATAGATGTCAAATATGAAGACGAGATTGATGATATTGTATTGGATGCAAATTGGATTTTAGCATGTATAGCTAATGAAGAGAATGATTATGAGGAATTATGTAATAGATTACAATTTGAAGGGGTTATAGGTAAATATCCTTTTGGAATGTATTTATTAGCTGAATATCATGATTCATGTAATCTTGATTCAAGAGATGAAGATATAAATAATTTGATGATGATAAGTGAAAATGATAATTTGTCCGATTATCAAAAAGGCATGGTATTTAATAAAATCGGTTTATTGATTTTATCACAAAATAGGGACAATCAAGAGATTGCTAAACCGTTTTTCCAGAGAGCAATTATGTACGGAGATGAAAGCGCAAAGCAAACTTATGATAATTTATTTGCTTAATTATTTTGTCTAAAAAATTTATTATTTTGAATATAGAGAGGTGGAAAATTATGTATAAACAACAGACAATGGATGATTTTTTTCATGGAAGGATGAATGCTGTAAATGAACCGCATTTGGCTTGTGTATTATTGTTGGATACATCAGCATCAATGGGGATTGGAAAGTGTGCAATTAATGATTTGAATGAAGGAATAAGAAGGTTTAAAGATAGTGTGTGTAGTGATCCGGTTGCTGTTAAACGAGTTGATATTGCATTAGTGACTTTTAATTCCGAAGTTGAAGTATTGTGTCCATTTGTTCCTATTTCAGATATGCCATTACTTCAATTAACTGCATCCGGAACAACATCTATGGCTGAGGGAATAAATACTGCCATAGATTTAGTTAAACAAAGAGTGAGAGAGTATCAAATGCTGGGGACTCCATGTCATAAGCCTTGGATTTTTATGATTACAGACGGAAAGTCTACAAGTGATTATTATGAATTTGAAAAAGCTGCAAAGCGTGTTAGAGACGAAGAAAATATAGGCAAGGATCAAAATAAGCCGGGAAGATTGAGTTTTTGGGTTTTAGGTATAGATAATTATAGACAGAGTGAGATGGTTAAAATAACAGATAGAGTATTGGAACTCAGAGATCATGACTTTAAAGGTATATTTGATTGGCTGAGTGAAAGTATGTCATGTATATCTCAATCTCATGTAGGTGAAAAAGTGGAATTTGATGATCTGCCTAAAAATGCGAGAAAAGCTCAAAAGGATCGTGCTATTGACGAGGAATGGTATTAATTTATGTAATTAGGTATTAAAAGTATAAAATGGGTGAAATTTTGAAAATGATTTAATTTTACGTCTTATAAATAAAATTATTGAAAAAAATATATATTAAAGATGGGAGAATGAATATGGCAAAGTATTGTTTAAAATGTGGAAAAAAGAATGATAGTTCTGTTGATAAATGCATAAATTGTGGAACTCCATTTAAAAATGTGAACGAAAAGAAGTCATTTGAATCCCAGGCAGGTTCACCGAATGGTAAATATTTTAATACAACTAATACATATTCACCGAAGGATAAATATTTCAATGTAACTTCTGGTTCGAAAGCGGCAGGAGCAGGTCAAACAGGAGGACCGACACCTACCTGGACTACAGGCGCAGGTCAAACAGGAGGACCTACACCGACCTGGAGTGCAGGAGCAAGTAAAACGGGAGGACCGACACCGAATCCGGCGTATAATGCATCAAAAACATATTCACCGAAGGATAAATATTTCAATGTAACTTCTGGTTCGAAAGCGGCAGGAGCAGGTCAAACAGGAGGACCGACACCTACCTGGACTGCAGGAGCAGGTCAAACAGGAGGACCGACACCGACCTGGACTGCAGGTGCAGGTCAAACAGGAAGTCCTACACCGAATCCGGCGTATAATGCGTCTAAAACATATCAAAAGAATGAAAATAATGATTCATTAAGAAACGAATTTAGCGTAGCCGATAGCAATAGTGCCAATACTAAAGTGGATTTAAAAAGTGTATTTAACTTTGTAAGAGT
Organism: Lachnospiraceae bacterium; assembly: GCA_024691065.1. Lineage (GTDB taxonomy): Bacteria > Bacillota > Clostridia > Lachnospirales > Lachnospiraceae > JAEEJA01. Next base: position 3,227 of record JAILOA010000362.1, read on the forward strand.
GGCAGCTGTGTTACTTATATTATTAACATTTGTCCCTACATTCTATGTAAAGGCAAATATGCCTTTTGTTAGTGTAGATATGAATATATCTGTTTCCCATCTAATTACAGGATATACAGCAAAAGATGTTTATGATGCCGGATTAGGTGGTACTATGGACAAAGTTGGTGAAATGGGGGAATTCGGAGCATTTGCCGATGAATTAGCCGATAATCTTATTGATGATGTTGATATTGGTAAGACAGCATTGGGACCATATCCGTTTATGGTAATATTTATTTTATTACCGATAATTATGTTGATTATAACTTTTGTAGGTGTTTTAGATAAGAAAAAGCTGGGAATATTATCTGTATTTCCGGTAATTGATATTATTGCTTATATAGTAGTTGCTTGTATTATTTATGGAGGTCTTCATGATGATAGTACGAATATTAATGTAAGTTTCGGTTTTGTTTTATCGATAATTTTAGACATAGTATTGTTAGTGGTTTTAATTAAGAATTTTAGAAAAGATAATGTGACGGATTTCAATGATGGATTGCCGGAATCTTTTACGTCGGGAAGTAGCAATTATATAAATAATAGTTCAATTTCCGGTAATGGAAATAATATGGCTGATAGTGTAATGATAGGAAATGTAGAACATATAAGTTCAAAAAGATGGGCCATATTTGGTTTGGTTTTATTTGTTTTACAGGTTTGTTCTTCAATATATTCTTTGATAAGGATTAAAGGTGAAATGGGAAGTGGGGCCATTTCTTATATATTCAGTGAATATAAATCTATGTTAGATGATATGCCGGTAGGATCCGGAGCTGCAATTGTCTTTTTATCAATTACAATGCTTGTAGAATCTATATTTTTAGCTATAGCATTTGTTGAAATAATTAAAACTGAATTTAAAATGGCTAAGTATATTCCAAATTTGCATATATTTAATAGCATACTTACTGCAGGCGTGTTTTTATATATAATTTTACCGTTAACGGGAATGTATGGTATAAATTCTGATGTTATAATGGTTCTCCTTATTATTTTGGTATCAGTCGCTTTACATATAATAATGGCAAAAATGCAGAAGATGTTTTTTATTGATCCGAAAAAAAGTAAAGCAAGCATATGTATAGTAATCTCTATTATATTAATAGCCGGAGGAATGGATTTTTTGGAATCAATAGATATGATAATATTTAATATTGCGATGTATAAATATATAAAAGAAGAAACTAAATTAATATATCA
>JAILOA010000386.1 GCA_024691065.1 Lachnospiraceae bacterium
TGCATGGCGGGTTGTACCATATTTACGTAAGTCAAGATAGAAGTCGTAATTTTCCTCACCCATCTGAAGTTCATTTATACGATTCTTAAGTAAATCAAGATTTTCTTCACGCTGGCTTCATTCCCGATGATAATCGCTGTAGGTAAATTATAATCGCAATCATAATATACATTTGACTCATCCGGAAGGGTTGCATAAATATTAAATCCATTACTTTTAAGCATATCTATTACTTCGGGAAGAAAGTCAACATAGCAAAAATCCAGGTCAAATACAGCACCCATTGTCGAGCGCAAAACCTTAGGATTAAATATATCAACAGAATTTTTACTTAATATAAGAGCTTCTACATCTGCTCCCAAAGAGCTTCTTATAATTGTTCCGAGATTACCGGGATCCTGTATTCCGTCCAACAAAAGTAAAAGTGGTGGTTTTGCAGGATTATTTTCCGACAAATTTTCCGATAAATATTTCGATAAATCAAAACCATCCGGTATTTTACATAATGCAATAATCCCCTGTGAATTAATAGTATTACTAAGCTCTTTAAATATATTGCCCGATACAACAGTAACCGGAACTGAAATGTTACTTAAGTCAAAACGATGTGAGTTTTCTAAAGCTTTATAATTATTTAGGTTATCCAATTTAAAATTATCTGATTTTTCAATATTTTTAAAATTTTCAAATCCATCTTCAGATTTATTGAAGAATATGGGATTGTTCTCTTCATCAACAAAGATTTCAACAGCTGCCTCTCTTTTAATGGCCTCTTCTACTATTCTTTCACCCTCAACTACAAATAACCCCTGTTTTTTACGGTAACGGGGGTTATCTATAAGTTTCTTAATATTCTTTATTTTTTTATTGGATTCAGATGTTATTTTTTCCATCGTAGTTCCTCTTTAATAAATCTTCGACTGAGTTAAATTCCTTCACTGTTCATATGACTAAGTTTCGCAGTCTGATCTGCGGTTATAATATTCTCTATTATTTCCGACAATTCACCGTTCAATATATCATTTAAACGATGGCTTGTAAACTTTATTCTATGATCAGTCACACGCCCCTGCGGGAAGTTATACGTTCTGATTTTTTCGGAACGGTCACCTGTACCTATCTGACTTCTTCTCTTCTCGGCCTGTGCTGATTCGGCCTTCTCCTGCTCCATTTCATATATTCTGGAACGAAGAACCTTCATTGCTTTATCCTTATTTTTTAACTGTGACTTTTCATCCTGACAGGTAACAACAATTCCTGTAGGTAGGTGTGTGATTCTTACAGCCGAGTCGGTTGTATTTACACACTGACCACCGTTTCCTGAGGCTCTGTAAACATCAATCTTACAATCATTAGGATCGATATCAACCTCAACATCATCTACCTCTGCCATAATTGCAACGGTCGCTGTAGATGTATGAATTCTTCCGCCTGACTCTGTTACCGGAATTCTTTGAACTCTGTGAACTCCGCTTTCATATTTGAGTTTTGAATAAGCACCCTTTCCTTCAATCATAAATACGATTTCCTTAAAGCCACCTATTCCATTGTCGCTAATACTTATTATATTAACCTTCCAATTGTGAGCTTCCGAATACTTTGAATACATTTTAAATAAATCCGCAGCAAATAATGATGCCTCATCTCCGCCTGCTCCACCTCTGATTTCAACGAATACATTTCTATCATCGTTAGGATCCTTAGGAAGCATAAGTATTTTAAGTTCCTGCTCGCATTTTTCTTTAGCCTCGCGACAGGATGAAAGCTCTTCCTTTGCAAGTTCTTTCATTTCCTCATCGGATTCCTCATCTAAAATCATAAGACTTTCATCTATACCATCACAGGCAGCCTTATATTCCTTATATTTTTCAACTATAGGAGTAAGTTCACTTTGCTCCTTCATAAGTTTCATATACTTATTTTGATCGGACATAACATCCGGTGAACTAAGCTCTAAATTAATTTCTTCAAGACTTCTTACTAAATCTTCTAATTTACCAAACATAATAATCTCTCTTTCTATTTTCAATATTATATTATTTTTAACGGTAATTAATTAAAATTCAGCTTAGCTACAACATATCTAAATTAATAAATAACAACATAATTACACCTATATTCATAATATTATTAATGACTAACCTGTTAATTTGAAAATTGACCTGTTACTACCCTGTCAAGTTTATTCACATCCTTTATACAGGAAACATTTTTAAAGCCTTTATCCTTTAGTAAACCGGAAACTGCCTTTCCCTGGTTATATCCGATTTCAAATGCAATATAACCATCCGTCTTTAAAAATTCGACTGATTCATCAATAATCTTACGGTAAAAGAAAAGACCGTCTTCTCCGCCGTCAAGCGCAAGCATAGGATCTTTTTTTACTTCATCCGATAATGTATCAATCACATTTGATTCAATATATGGTGGATTCGATAATATAAAATCAAATTTTTCATTGATATTCTGAAACAAATCTCCATGATTAAAACTGATATCGGCATCAAATTTTGCGGCATTTTCCTCAGCTACTTTAAGAGCTTTTTCGGAAACGTCGGAAGCATATACTTTAAAAAACTTCCGAATATCTTTATCATCGTAAATTTTATTAAATTTCTGATTAACATTATTATCTAAGCCTGTAATAAATGAATCATTAAAATTCATTGCCTTATTTATAATCGGCTCATATTCTTTTATTAACTCCAGATAAATACTGATTGCTATACATCCGGATCCGGTACACATATCCAAAATGTTAAATGTATTCGGAATATTTTGATTATTTATAATTGAGTCAATGATTAATTCATTATTCGAATTATTATCTTTAATAAATTTTAGTTTTTTATCCAGATTACTTTTGATGATTTCCAATGAATTTTCCACAAGTATTTCAGTATCCATGCGCGGTATCAATACATTTTCATTAACATTAAATTGATAACCGTAAAACCAGGCTTTATTTGTAATATGTTGGATGGGGATACGTTCAATTCTTTTATTTAGACATTCATTGAAAAACCCTAATAAGGATTCATCTACAAGAGAATCCTTATTAAGGAAATAATTTAGTTTTGAAATATTAAAGATTTCTTCAAATAAAATATATACATTTTCTTCGGGCTCATCAATGAATGCATCTCTAAGTTTTTTAACCGATGATTCAAATAATTCTTTATTTGTTATCTTCACCGTCTTCACCATCTTCTTCATCAAGTCCCTTTAGCCATTCGTGAATATCATCACCCATAGCCTGAACATTTTCATTGAACTTCTCACGTTCTCTTCTTCTGGCTTCTCTTTCTTCTTCATGCTTTCTCTTAAGCTCTTCACGCTTTTGCATAGCTTCTGTATCCTTCTTGAAGAGACCGCGTTTCTTTTTGGCTTTCTTCTTTTCTTTTTTGCTCTTCTTAGTTTCTTCTTTAATACTTAATTCATTAAATATAGAGCGATCAGGTTCGGATTTAACCGGCTTAATATTATCTTCTTCGGTCAAATCATCATCTGTAACATCCAAATCAATTAGAGTTTTTGAATTAGATAAGTCAACATCAGGCATAATTGCAGCTATGCTTTCCGATAAATCAGATGTATGCTTTTTAATATCCGTAATGTCATCTTTTTTATCAATAGTTTTCTTATCTTCTACAATATCTTCAACCTTATCAATAACAGGCTCCGATACTGTTTCTAAAGCATTTTCCTCAGTCTTTAAATCATCTGAAGCTTTATTTTTACCTGAATCAGGAACTACCTCATTGAATCCGATAGTTTCTGTAGCAACAGAAGCATTCTTAGCCTTCTTTTTATTCTTCTTACCCTTTGAATGGGAGGATTTTTTGTCCTTTTTGATTTCAACAGACACAGTCTCCGGAGACGTTGTCTCAGAAGCCTTTGTCTCAGAAGCCTTTGTTTCATGAGCTTCTGAAATCTTAACATCTTCACCGGATTCCGGCTGAGAATCTTTATTATCTGACTTTTCGGAAACAGTAAACTGTACATTTTCAACTTCGGTTGATTTAATTAAAGTATCATCAGAAGATTGTTCAACGGCTGATATATCTTTCGAAACATCAGCAGAGATTTCTTTTGCACTTTCTTTTACAGTTTCTTTTGAATTATCTTCAGGAATATCTTTTGTTTCTTCTTTTACCTTTTCTTTAGTGTTTTCCTTTTGTTTATTTGAATCATCATTAGTGGCATTATCGTTTTCGGAAACACTTTCAGTAACTTTAGAACTGTCATCAATCGTTACATTTTTCTTAGCTGAAGTATCCAAATCCATAGAAGTACTGATATCTTCAAAAGTTTCAGTATCTATTGAAATATTCTTTTCTTTATTACTCTTCTTTGATTTATTTTTCTTAGGTTTACTGCGCTTTTTACTGCTATCCTTTTTTCTAACCGTCTCTTCAATGTTTTCCTGAACCTTGGTTTCTTCTTCAGCTTGAATTACAGATTCAACCTTTGTATCTTCAGGCTCGGATTTTATGTCTTCAGGTTCAGTCTTTTTAATTTCAGGTATAACAACATCTTTACCGGCAAGACGAGCTTCCTCGAGAGCTTCTCTTTCTCTTTCGGCTTCGAGTCTTTCTCTTTCTTCTTTGGCTCTCTTTTCTCTTTCAAGCCTTGCAAGACGTGCTCTTTCTCTAAAGCCCATATTCTTAGTGGCAGGTTTCTTCTTTTCTTTCCTGTCCGACCCGGTTTGAACATCAGCTTTAACACTGTCAGAAGCATCGGAAACCTGACGGTTTAAGTCTTTTTCAGCCTCGGAATCTCCGGCAACATAAGAGCTGTCAATCAAGTCATCGATATCCGAAAGTACTTTACTGTCTGATGTTACATTTACATCACTTTCATCTGAGGTTTCATTTAATTCATCAGTATCTGTATAATCAATATCGGTAGCTTTCTTGAATTTAATCTTGCCATTATCTACTTCAGACTGATCTTCTTCATCCAAAGTAGAAAGAATCTTTTCTTCCTCTTCAATAGCCTTTCTTCTAAGCTCCTGAATCTTCTTACGTCTGGCAGCAATTCTCTTCTTCTTTTCATAGAATTTCTCCCAATCATAAACCTCTTCAACAGCGGCAATGGCAATAGAAATCATCTCTGAGGACGGTTCTCTGATAATCATTTTTTCAATTAACATACCCGGCTTAGCAAATCCTCTGATAAACTTGGATTTTGAAAGTGAAGCCACATATATAAATTCATAAGCAAATGCAGCAATCAATAAAAATACAACAATTCTTAACGGAATACGAATATACAGCTCTGAATTGTTTATAAACATAAAGCAAATTGTACTTAATAAAAATACTACAAAGCTAATCGCAGATTCATTTCTTGCAGTATTTGAAGACATCTTCATTGCATTTTTAACAGAAAGCTTATGACCCTTATCTATACAATTAACAACCTTATTAGAGGCACCCAAAAACATATACATACGTTTAATCTGCCTGTTTTGATTGATAATAACATAATAAAGTGCCATAAGAAGTATTCTGAACAATACTTCAATTAATCCGAGATAAGTAATCGAGCGCACATAAACCCTTGCTATATCGGAAAGAAACATTGGCAAAAATATAAATGCAGCTACTGCCAATATGCATGCAAGAATAGTAAATATAAGCTCAAGAGACTTATTATTACCATTGGATTTATGATTATTATCATATTTATCAATAGATTGATTTAAAACCTTTATATTAAGAGCTACAGATTCAAAAAATGCAGCAATACCTCTTAAAAAAGGTAATTGGAATAATACATTTTTATTACGTAACCCCTTGTATTCAAAAACATTGATTTCAGTATCGCCATTAGGCTTTCTTGTAGCAGTCGCGACCTGTTTTCCGCTTCTAATAGCAACACCTTCTAATACGGTTTGTCCGTTAAGACCGGAATATTTCATTACGAACGTCCTTTCACTCTGGCGTTTTAATAATTTATATAAAAAACATTAATACGTAAATAATATTTGGTATATTTCAACCTTTACAAAAAAACAAAATAGCCACAATGCCGTAAAGACATGTGGCCATGCATCGTCGGCAATTAAAGGAGTCAAAAAACTCACCCGACAAATAATTCAAATTTGATTTAAGATTAAGCATTAAGTCCGTACTTACGATTGAACTTATCAATAGCACCACGAGCAGAGACTGCCTTCTGCTGTCCTGTATAAAAAGGATGGCACTTTGAACATACTTCTACGTGGATCTCTTCCTTTGTAGAACCAGTCACGAACTCATTACCACAGTTACATATAACCTTTGCCTGGTAATATGCCGGATGTATATCGCTTCTCATTAGTATTCCCTCCAATCATGTGTTTGCTGATTGCAACTGTTAAAGTATAACATAGCAAAATATTTATTGCAAGATTTTTTTTGTAAAAATAAGCTAAAATTTCGATAAATATTGAGATTTTCAAGAATTATCCTGCCAAAAAGCTCTGAAAACAACTTCCTTCTTCAGAAACCATACAGGCTCCCTGAGGATTTTGAGGATTACAAACCTTTTTAAATAAAGGACATTGATTGGGTGTAAGCTTTCCCATAAGGACCTTATCACAGGAACATCCTGCATTTATTTTTATATCCTCACTAAGCCCGGTACTTCCGGCATCAAATTCCAAATATTCTTCTTTAAGCACCAGCCCGGAATCATCAATAGCACCAAGCCCGCGCCATACGGCTTTATCATATTTAAAATATTTAAATATCTTATCCAATGCCATTTTATTTCCTTCGCTTAAAACAACAGAAGGATAATAATTTTTGACTGCCGGTTTTTCATCCATACACATCTTTACAAGACCGGCTATTCCAACACATAGCTCTTCCGGCTTAAAGCCTGTTACAGCAAAAGGAACCTTATATTTTTCGGATAGAGGAACATAAGCCTCACTTCCTATAATTACACTTACATGGCCCGGTGCTATAAAGGCATCTATATTAGCATTATTGTCCATAAGCCAGGAAATAGCCGGTGGCATAACCTTAAGACTGGTTAAAAGCTTAACATTTTTAATATTATTTGCAAGTATATAATCCATCATACAGGCATATACGGGAATTGTGGTTTCAAATCCGACTGCAGCAAATATATAGTTAGTATCCGGATTAATTTCGGCAAGCTTAAAGGTATCCATAGGTGAATATACCATTTGAACCTTGGCACCCTTACCTTTTTCAGCTTGTAAAGAAGAAAAACTTCCAGGGACTCTCATCAAATCCCCGAAAGTTACAACTTCTGTATTTTCTGACTTGGATAATTCAATTAATTTATCGATATATGAGGAAATAGTCACACAAACAGGGCAACCCGGTCCCGAGACAAATCTGATCTTGGGAGAAATAATATCCTTGATTCCGGATTTTGTAATGGCTGCCGTATGACTACCGCATACCTCCATAATTGTTAATTCCTTACCATTGTAGTTTTTTAAGAAATCAACGATTTTTTCTATATTTTTCATATTTTTAATAACTCATAATTTCATCAAAAAGTTCATTTAAGTCGTCTGCTTCCTTATCACTGATAACCTGAAGGATACAGCCTGCATGAACAAGAACCTTATCATTAACCTTGGCATGAACGAGACCTAAAACAGCATTTACATAATTACCGTTAAAATCGACCTCTGCCGTTCCGTTATCATTAATTTTCCTGACAATTCCAGGTAATGCAACACACATAATATCCTCCCGGTTAAAATATAACTAAAAAAACAATCAACTAATATATAATTTACCATAAATAAACTTCAGCCCAATTAACTCATACTGATTACCGATTGAGGACAGGCACTTACACAGGCACCGCATGAAAGACAAGCTCTCTCATCAACCTTCCATGTACCACTGTCACCGTCTACGGTAATAGCACTTGCAGGACAACCGCCGGCACAGGCTCCGCAGAATATACAATCAGAAACATTACATTTTGGAATAATCTTAGCTGATGAATCAGCTTTCTTAGGAGCAGCTTTATCGCCCTTAGCTTCATCAGTAGACTCAGGCTTTTTATTGGATAATCCGATATATGTATCTTCACCGTATGGCTCAGGTTTCTTGGAACCGTCGGCATTATAATAATTACTTTCAGCCTTAATATCAAGACAGTGTCTAGGGCAGTTAAGCTCACATAAACCACAGTCTATACAACGACCTTCGTCAATTGTCCACATCTTATTCTGTCTGTCAACGGTTATAGCATTTGCAGGACAGTTTCTTGCACACATTGCACAGAATATACATCTGTCAATTGCATTATGCGGAACAGGTGACATATTTGATGAATAATAATGTGCAGGAAGATATTTTTTCTTCTTGTTCTCTTTAGCTTCTGTCTTTTCTGCTGCAACAGGAGCCTTGACAGGTGCTTTAGCCGGCCTCTTTGCAGGCTTTGGCACAGGAAGCGGACCACCCGGTCTTTCAATAACAGATGGTTTCTTTTCGCTGTCAGGAGTACAATATCCCGGCACTATTTTTAAACAATGCTTAGGGCAAACCTGTGAACAATAATTACACTGGATACAGTCAAATCTGTTAATTTCCCATGTTCCCTTTGCTCTATCTACGGTGATTGCTCTCGGTGGACAGTTTCTCATACACATTCCACAAAAGATGCATTCTTCAATATTAATTTCAATATGTCCTCTGCTGCGTTCAGGGTATTCTCTTGGCTCAGCCGGATAATTCAGTGTTTCAGGTTCTGAAAACAAATTTTTGAGGACTGTTTTTGAAAAAGTAAGTAATGCCATAGTTACCTCACTTTCGTATTATTTCAAGTCTTTATTCACCTGCCTGCATATATTGTAAGCAGGATCAACTTTATCTGATATATTATTAACTTAACAATGAAGTTAAGTAATGAATAAAATTTTACCTTTATATTATCTTTCGGTACAACTGATACAAGGGTCAATAGTAAGAACCAATAAAGGAACATCGGCAAATGGTGCACCCTTTAATGTATGAATTAGTGGTGCAAGGTTTGCAAAGGTAGGAGTTCTTACCCTGAATCTGTCTATGAATTTAGTACCGTTTGCTTCTACATAATAGAAAGCTTCACCTCTCGGCTGCTCAAGACGCATTAAAAATTCGCCCTTTGGATTACCTTTAAGCTTAACACTAACCTCTTCACTGTCAGGAATCTTATCAATTGCCTGACGTACAATTTCAACAGATTGGAAAAGTTCTCCGATTCTTACGGCACAGCGTGCATATCCATCGCAGTCATTGCTTGTAATAATATCAAAATCAATATTATCATAAGCAGCATAACCTGTCTTACGAAGGTCAACCTCTATTCCGCTTGCTCTCATCATAGGACCGCAAGCGCCAAGAGCAATTGCCTCTTCCTTTGTAAGAATACCACTTCCGCAAAGTCTGCTCTTTACCGAATAATCATTTAAAAATGTATTCGCTACAGGCTTTAATTCCTTCTCTACCTGAATTACTGTTTCTTTCATGGCTTTAAGCATTTCAGGAGTGACATCCTTAATTAATCCGCCAACCTTGTTAACGGAAGAAATCAAACGTCCGCCTGTAGTAAGCTCAACCATATCAAGAACCTTCTCACGGATTCTCCAGCATTCATTGAATAATGCTTCGAAACCGAATCCATCGGCCAGAAGACCAAGCCATAATAAATGGCTGTGAAGTCTTGAAAATTCACACCAGATGGTTCTTAAATATTTGGCTCTGTCAGGTATTTCCACATCCATAATATGTTCAACTGCTTCGCAATATCCCATACCATGCATGAAAGAACAGATACCGCAGATTCTCTCTGCTACATATACCATTTCATTATAGTCTTTTTTCTCAACTAATTTTTCAAGACCACGGTGAATGAATCCGACCGAAGGAATTGCATCAACTACCGTCTCATCTTCCATTACCAGGTCAATGTGAATCGGCTCAGGTAAAACCGGATGTTGTGGTCCGAAGGGAATAATCGTTCTCTTTGGTTTAATAATCTCAGACATATTATTTATCTCCCTTCTTTAAAAATGGTGTCTTGGTTTGAATTCTATAAAATTTATCATTATAGTCGGTAACTATACCCTTAATCTTAACTCCGAAGAGTTCCTTCATTTCATTTTCATATGTGAAGGCAGGGAAACAAATTCGGGAAATACTCGGTACTTCTGTATCGGTATCTATAATCAGTTTATAAGTTACCATTTCATAACCATCGACAAATGAATATAATAATTCATATTTATCATTTACATAAGAAGCGCAGGCCTGAGCAAGTCTGTGTCCCTTATCTCTTTCCTCGGAAGCCACAATAACAAGCTTTTCCAAAGGAATCTCAACTATATTTCTGCCATAATTTTCCATAAAGACCTCTCAATCTATATATAACATAAAGCGATTAATATATATCGCCACAACCAATCGGCTTCAATTTGTTATCAAATATTTATGAAGCATTCTCCTCGTCGGATGCATTTTCATCTGAAGAATTATCATCATTTGATGCATTTTCATCTACATCGTTATCCTCATCAAGACTTGGATCCTCAGGAAGTCCTCTTCCCTCCTGAACCATCTTATCATGTTTTTCCTGATAAAGCGCCAAAGCCTTAACAACACCGTCAATTATGGATTCAGGTCTTGCTGCACATCCGGGAACATAAACATCCACAGGAATAACCTGATCAACTCCGCCCAGAATATTGTAACACTCCTTAAATATACCGCCTGTGCAGGCACAGGTTCCAACCGCAAGTACAACCTTAGGTTCAGGAATCTGATCATATATCTGCTTAACAATAGGAGCGTTTTGAGTATTAACACCTCCGGTAACACAGAATATATCTGCATGCATAGGATTACCGGTATTTATAATTCCAAAACGTTCAACATCATACCTTGGCATGGTACAGGCAAGAACTTCAATGTCGCAGCCGTTACAGCTGGAGGCATCGTAATGAATAAGCCAAGGTGATTTATGAAAACTTTTCATTTTTACCTCACATTCCGAAGCATTTTAGCTTCATCTATCATAACAATCAGCATCGGATTTAAATAAAGAATATTTAAAAAATAACCTTTATACTAAGTAAATCCGAAAAGCATTAATGCTTAAAAACTAAATGTTTATATTCCTAATAATTTCAAGTACCAATAGATTTGTACCACCGCATATAAAGATAATTCCCCAGGATAATTTAAACATTAAATCCCATTTAACTCTGGCTGAAGTATTATCAATAATTATCTCAAGGAAATATACAAGGATAATTGCTAAAGCTGCGACAATATAACTCAACGGATTGGATGTTATAAAGAATAATCCTACAACGCCAAGTAACATAACCTGCTCATACCACTCTGCCACTTCTACGATACCATAAGCAGCACCGGAAAATTCTGCGGTTACACCCTTAACAACCTCTTGATGTGCATGGTGTGAAGTACTGATATCGAAAGGTGATTTTCTGAATTTTATAGTCAATATAAATATAAAACCTATAAAGAATCCCGGTAAATATATAATTGCAGGCATATCCGAACGAACAAGGTCTATTACCTTAAAAGTCGGAGTTACAAAGTCTTTATTTGCACTGGTACTAAGATAGAATCCGATTGCAACCAAAAGCTCCATAGGCTCACAACACATCATCTGTACAAGCTCACGAAGTGTACCGACACCGGTATAGGCAGTATGTGTAGATGAAGCTGCAAGAATCAAAAAGATTGAAGCTGTAGATGTACAAAGGAATACCATCAAAAGGTCATATCCGCCAAAGAATAATGCTCCGGCAAATATAACAAAGAAAAGATATGATAAAAGTAAAAATAATTGACTTTTATTAACGGAAACAAATTCTTTGTTAAAAAGTTTAAGCACATCGTAGAACGGCTGTGTAACCTTAGGTCCGATTCTTCTTTGCATCCTGGCAGATATCTTTCTGTCAAAACCATCCAGAATTCCACCGATGAAAGGAGCGCATACTATAAAGACTATTACAGCTATAAGTCTTAAAATATTAACAGTATTTATCATAATACACCTCCCATCCATGTAGCCAATGCAATTCCAAGCATGGAAAGATTCAGAATTACTCCGATAATTACGGAAGGAGTAAATATTTTCTTCTCACCGAAATAATCATCCATATACCAGTTAGAAACATGTAATTCCTTCTCACCGCCGAATGAATCGGTAAAGTGTTTATTATCACCTGTATTTATACCATTCATATAACCGATAACCGGTTTGGTCTTGGTATTCCTGGTAAGAAAATAAGTTACTACAGGAACAATAATAATTGCAATTATCATAAATATCATAGTTCTTAAGTTATTTTCATTAAGAGGAACAAGTGTCTTCAAAGTATCAAATGAACCCATTATAAGGCTTTCGGTATCTTTTGAAGATATAGATGCTTGTCCGTAAATACCGTAGTTATACCAAAACTGACTTAAAAGCACATGAGGCAGTACAACCTTACTTGATATAATCGGTAATCCAAGACATACGCAGATAGCAAGACCTGCATGTGTAAACATTGAAATATATTCATTCTTCTCGGTAACATCATTCTGCTTTTCTTCATTAGTACCAAGAAGTTTTGACATCCACTTAGTCCAATAGAACATTGTAGAAGCACTACCAAAGCATACAAAGAGAACCATGATTGTACTTGAAGCATCTACCATGGATTTAAGAGCTGCCCACTTGGAAATAAGCATACCGAATGGTGCAAGATACATGCCAACCATACCGATAAGTAAGATAAGAGCAAGCTTAGGAAGTCTTCTCATAAGTCCCTGCATATCTTCGATATCACGACTGTGAGTAGAATTCTCTATAGCTCCGACAGCCTGGAAACACATTGATTTTGAAATAGCATGGAAAATCATTAAGAACATCGCAGCCCAAACGGTTTCAACTGTTCCTATACCCGCACAAGCAACCATTAAACCAAGGTTTGAAATAGTTGAATATGCAAGTACCTTCTTTCCGTCGCTCTGTGAAATAGCAAGAAGTGAAGCTGCGAAAAATGTAAATCCACCAACCAAATATACACAAGTACCAACCTTGGTACCCGAAAGAGCCGGTGAAATTCTAAGAAGAAGGTAAACTCCCGCCTTAACCATTGTTGCAGAGTGGAGAAGTGCCGAAGACGGAGTCGGAGCAACCATCGCACCAAGTAACCACTTTGAAAACGGGAATTGTGCGGTTTTCGATATTGCAGCAAATGCAAGCGCAGCCAAACAAAGAGTTGCAGCTGTATTGCTAATATCGGAACTAAATGTATAAATTAAGTCATTCATGTTAAAGGAATGGAATTTATATGCAGAGAACAATATAACTACAGCAAATCCAAGTCCACCCACAAGGTTCATCCACAAAGCCCTGAAACAATTTGTAATTGCTTCATCAGTCTTAGTATAACCAATGAGAAGGAAGGAACATACACTGGTGGTCTCCCAGAAACATTCAAGCCACATAATATGCTGTGTGGTTACCAAACCAAACATTGCTGCATAGAATACAAAAATCATAGAAAAGAAGAATTTTCTTCTGTCAGCGAATTCCTTATGATGTACATGGTATCCTCTCATATAACCTACAGCATAAATCGCAATAAGACTACCTACAATACCTATGATTAAAATCATAATGCATGAAAGCCAGTCAAAATGCATAGATAACTGCTCTCCCTTAGGATGTGGTCCGTTAACCTCCACCCACATAACAATGCAAGTTTGAATGATTGAGAGAAGAGCAATGATTTTTTTGTGATATTTGAAACTTAATGCAATTATCACAACCATTAAAATCAAATCACCTGCAAGTGTGAGAAAATTGAAAACATCATTAAACGGAAGGTTAAAGCATATTCCACTTCCGTCATAAGTGACATTTGATAATTGATTACGCTTAAAAACCCACATATAGGTCGTACAAAGTACTAATGCGATATTAATTACTCCTCCGGCATAAACCACGATTCCTCTGGCTTTGTCTGACGGCATCAGTGCAATAAGGACGGCGAATATCAGTGGAATTACAATAAGCGCTGCTATCAAATTGGCCATCGATAACATGAATAATTCCTCGCTTTCCATAGAAAATAATAAATAAGTTCAGTTATTAACATATAAATACATAGAATGCATTTATATAAACGTAAACAACCCATAACCTTACTAATTATATTATTATAGGGAATAATTGTCAATTAAAAGAATTAAGTAGAATTATTAAAAAAAGCCTTAAAAATCAAGGCTTCGGAAAAAGTCAAAAGACATAAATGAGAAGAAAGTTTTTTAACTTAAAGATGAAAAAAAATAACTTATAAGAATCCAAGTTAAAAAACATTTAATTATGAACAAAAAAATATATATTAAAAACAAAAAATCATACAACGATATCCAGGTAGAACTCTTCCTGAGACACGGATACCGGGATTCTTAATATATCGACATCATCGCTGTCTTCGATTTGATCGCCGTTTAAGAATTCAGGAATCGTAACATTTACATAAATATCTTTCATTGAAAAAACGATGGATGCATTACCGGCAATCATATTTCCGAGCTCGCAAAGGGCAGACCGACCAAGCTCATCAATTTCATCAACCTCAAAATTAACCATCATAGAGATGATTTTAATTGCGATTGATTTATTAAATGCAAGGATGACAGACCCTTCAATATCACCCATAATCCCTAAAACGATAATTACATCATCAGATGAATAATCCATTTGCTTATGGATGGTAGTCTTATATTCTATATTTTTCCGGCACATCTGCTGTATTACCTTACTTAAAGAAAGTAAGAACGGTGTAACTATCTCCAATTCCATATACCCTAAATGCTATCCTTTCAAAAAAACATATCCAAAAAACAAAAAAATTTTTTCTAAAACTATTATAATATAATTCAATTCAACAAATAATTCAATATATTATTTATGAAACTTTAAAATCATTCCAAAAATCATCATTTAACATAATTTCGGCATTCTCAATCCATTCTTCATATTTTTGGGAAAAAATTTCATTCTTCTTTAAATCCAGAACCCTTTCTTTTTCGGCCTGGGTAGCCTTCTTATCATTTGATTTAATACAATATAATATATAAATTGCATTATCATCTTCACAAACATCACTTATTTCTCCGGGTTTTAAGGACATTGCCTCTTTTATAACATCTTCTCCGAAACCACTTGAATAATTACCGATATATCCCTTAAAATCAGAACTCTCGGAATTGTTTTTTGCAAAACTTATAAAGCTTTGACCTTTTTTAACCTGATTTAAGAGTTTTTGAGCCTCATTTCTTTTAACCTCAATCTGATCCTCGGTAAGTGAAACCTGATTTCCATCCTTGTCTTTACCGTTTTTTATAAATTTAATGTATTCAATGCTTGCCTGGCGCACCTCATCATCGGAAATATCGGACTCTACGTCTTTGACAACATTAAAGTACATTTTCCTTGCTATCATATTTTCCTGAAATATTTTTTCGAGTTTTTGAGCACCGAGAGAATAAGCATTTTTATCTTCGGATGAAGTATTTGCGAGAACCTCTTCGGACATAACAATAACCTCGTTTGATTCATCGTCGGTTAATACAATACCCTGTTTATTTGCCTCATTATTAATAATCTTAAGTTCGGCTATAATATTGATAAGATCATCTTTTGCCTTATCTCCTATTGTTTCACCGTCCTCCAAAGAATAATTCCATAAGTCATCTCCAAAACTCTTATAATGATTGACAAGAAAATATGTATATGCACTGATATCATTATATCTGATTTTTTCTCCGTCAATGTACATAACTATGGAATTATCGTCAAATATTGAACTTTCTTCACTCGAAGTACTAACCTCAGAACTTTCTTTCTCTTCACTGCCACAGGCAGTTAAGCCAAATATTGTATAAATAGACAATATAAGGCAAATTAAATATCTAAAAAAACTCATTTTATTAAACCTAATCATAAAATCACCTTTAATTATTGTTCAACCGTTGCATATAAATCCTTCACAAGTTTAATAATGTCACTGAAATCTTCCCTGCCTTTAATAGACGAAGGTTTATACCTTTTCTTAGGAGTATACAATAGATAAGGCTTTTCACCACCTACAAACGAAAGCCTTCTCTTGTAAGATTGTAACATCTCCTCCAATTTTTGTGAAGAAATTTTATTATCCTTTTGCAAAAAGAACTTAATATTATCATCAACCTGTACAATTGAATTAACAAATGCCTTATGAGCAACGCTTTTCACGTATACAACATTGAGAAGATTTTTTACTGCCTGCGGAACTTCCCCAAATCTATCTTTTAATTCCTCAAGCATATCAGTCAAATCCTCTTCGGAACTAATCATCGAAATACGCTTATAAGTATCGAGCTTAACAAATTCACTCTTGATATATTTTGCCGGAATAAATGCATCCGTCTTAATTTCAATGGTAGTTTCGAAATCATAAATATCATAATCTTCGGGATTTATTTCATTTTTAATTTCTTTTATGGCCTCATCAAGCATCTTACAATAAAGATCATATCCGACATCTCCCATATGTCCGGATTGTTCGGCACCGAGAAGATTACCTGCTCCGCGGATTTCCAAATCCCTCATCGCAACTCTGATACCGCTACCCAGAGCACTAAATTCACGAATTGCATTTAAACGTTTTTCGGCAACCTCACTGAGCATCTTATCTTTATGATATAAGAGAAATGCATAAGCAATTCTATTGGATCTTCCGACTCTGCCGCGAAGCTGATACAACTGGGAAAGTCCCATTTTCTCGGCATTATCGATAATAATTGTATTGACATTCGGAATATCTATACCGGTTTCTATGATTGTAGTCGAAACCAATACATCAATATTTCCGGATATAAAATCCATCATAATCCGCTCAATCTGTGCAGGAGACATCCTTCCGTGAGTATAGGCAATATTGATATCCGGAACAAGTTTATTTAAATGCGAACTGACCTCATCAATCTTTTCAATCCTGTTGAAAATGTAATAAACCTGTCCGCCTCTTCCGACCTCTCTGCATATTGCTTCCCTAATCATTTCATCATTCTTTTCCAAAACAAAGGTCTGTATTGGAAGCCTGTCAACAGGCGGTTCTTCTAAGAGACTCATATCACGGATTCCTATAAGAGACATATGAAGCGTCCTTGGAATAGGTGTCGCACTGAGAGATAAAACATCTACATTTTTTCTTAAAACCTTTATTTTTTCTTTATGTGTAACACCGAATCGTTGCTCCTCGTCTACCACTAAAAGTCCCAGATTTTTAAAGACAACATCCTTGGATAATAACCTGTGTGTACCGATTATTACATCGATTTCCCCCTTTTTTACCTGCTCTAAAATTCTCTTATTTTCGGCAGAATAATGTAACCTTGATACAAATGCGATTCTTAAAGGAAAATCACCAATTCTTTCGACAAATGTATTGTAATGCTGTCTGCAAAGAATGGTTGTAGGTACCAGTATTGCAGCCTGTTTGCCATCCATTACACATTTAAAGCAAGCTCTTAATGCAACCTCGGTCTTACCAAAACCTACATCCCCGCAGATAAGCCTGTCCATAATCTTGTTGCTTTCCATATCCTGTTTAACCGCGGAAATAGCCTCTAGCTGGTCATCGGTTTCATCATAAGGAAACATTTCTTCAAATTCCTTCTGCCAAACCGTATCTTCACCGAATTTATAACCTGTTTCCTTACTTCGGACAGAGTAAAGCTTCACCAAATCCTTTGCTATATCTCTTACTCCGGCCCTTACTCTGGCTTTCTTTCTCTTCCAGGATACTGAATTAAGCGAATCAACCTTAGGTGGTTTATCCGCATCTTTATTGGCATATTTTTGAAGGACATTCAAATTGGAAATAGGTAAAAACATCCTGTCCTGCCCTTTGAAATTAAGTTTTATATAATCATTGGTAACTCCGTCCAAACGAATCTTTTCAATTCCGTCATAAATACATATACCATGATTTTCGTGAATTACATAATCACCGACGCTAAGCTCATTAAAGGATTGTATGGCATCCGCATTAATCTTCTTTTTCTTGGCCTTTCTTGAAATTTTTGCACCGTAAATATCGCTTTCGGATACAACAACAAACTTAATATCAGGATATAAAAAGCCCTTATTTAAATAACCATAGGTAACCATTATATTACCGGCCTTTATTTCCTCATTCGGCTCATCCATATAATAAGATTTTATATCAAAATCTTCAAGATTTTTAACAATACGCTTGGCCCTTGTATGTGAAGCAGAAAGAATTAAAACCCTATATTTTTCCTTTTGCCATTTTTGTAAATCCTTAACAAGATAATCAAAATGCGTATTATAGCCGGGTACATTTTGCACATTAATATTAAATATATTTTTAGGCTTAATTGTCTTCTCAAGCGTCTCAACAATATTTAAAAATACACTGTGCATGCTTAAAAGTTTCTTTTGTAAATATTTATCATCCTTTAAAATACCTAGCTGTTTCTTTAAAATATAACCCTGCTCATAACGCGCAACCATAGATTCACTGAATTCCTGAAGAATAACATTAAGATTTTCCATACATCTGGAATAATTATCTATAAAAAACAATGTATCATCCTGATCAAAATAATCAAAGAAATTCTGTGTATTCTCATCGAAATAAGGAAGATAGCTTTCCAGGCCGGTTTTTGTACGGCTGTATTTTAAAAGCTCCTTCAATTCACCGATGGTATTATTTATATTATTATAAGCATTTATATTTTTAGCTTTTTTAAATGTATTCTCCAATTTTGTCTTATCTTTTTCAATCTTAACAAGACCGTTTTCAATTTCTTCATCGGAAAGTATAAGTTCAGATGCAGGAAATATAACGGCCTTTGTTAATTCATCTATGGAACGCTGGCTGTCTACATCAAATTCTTTAATCGATTCTACCATAGTATCGAAGAAATCAATTCTTAAAGGACAATCAGCCGAAGGAGGATAAATATCTAAAATTTCACCTCTTATACTGAATTCTCCGACGCCCTGTACAAGGGACTGCCTTTCATATCCCATCTCAATCAGTTTTTGAGAAAGTTCCTGTAAATCATATTCTTTATCTACATTTACGGTAATAATTGCAGACTTGAATTTTTCCAAAGATTGCACGAGTTCGATACCTGCGGAAATTGATGTGATAACAGTTCCGCCATCTTCCGATAAAATCTTTTCTAAACATTTTAAACGTTCCATACTAAGGGCATTACCATGAATATTGGCATTATAAAATATAATATCCTTAGCCGGATATACGAGTACATTTGGATCAAAAATCCTATAATCCTTATATAAAGACCTGCATTTTACTTCATCGGAAACAATTATTACACGCCAACTAACCCCATTACTTACAGCATCTATAAAATGACAAATCTCACTTTCAAGACAACCTGTAATACTAATGGGGTAAAGGTTATTTTTTATCGAGTCACGTACTCCCTTATAAGCAGAGAGCTTTTTTAACGGAGCGCGCAGTGCCTTTAATTTATTATCCATAATTTAATACTCCTTAAACTTCCAAAGAGAACATAAGTCAATGATATTCTTAAGTCCGATACATTACATACTTATAAATGCCGGAATTATTTACATAAAAATATATCATATCCTTAAAGACACTTAATTATATTTATTCATTGCAGTATCAGCATCTTCTTCAACAATAGTTATGATAGCATCCGCAGCACTTTCTACAGCTGCATTCATAGTAGGAAAAAGCTCTTTCGGGAATTTTCCGAGCACAAATGCTGCCAAATCCATACCGGGCGGTTTAGATCCGACCCCGACCCTTACTCTTGCAAATGTATCGGTCCCTAAATGCTTTATAATACTTTTCATTCCGTTATGCCCGCCGGCACTTCCTTTTTTACGGATTCTAAGCTTTCCCGGATCCAAATCGACATCATCATATACAATGATTAATTCATCTTCGGGTTTGATTTTATAATAATGCGAAAGTGCTCCGATAGCCTCACCGCTATTATTCATATAAGTAATCGGCATACAGAGAATTACCTTTTCCCTGCCGATTCTGCCCTTACCTATAATTGCCTTTTTTTCCTGACCGTTCAGGCTTATTCCTGTCTTATCGGCAAGGCAGGTAAGAACCTGAAATCCTATATTATGTCTGGTTTTATCATATTGTGAACCGGGATTTCCCAATCCTGCTATTATATACATCTTTATTTCCCTTCGAATCTTTATTTATCTACTTTTAAATCAGTTTATTGATAAAACAAACTGATATTATCCGGATATTAAGTATCCTTAAATATATAAAGAAAATTTATTTTATTATTTTTCGGATTTATTCTTCTTCCTTATTATTTTCTCTTTCGGCAGTTTTAGCAGCAATATTGTTAGTAACACGATTATAGAGCTCAAGCGCAGCATTGTAGCCCATCTTCTTCTGTCTGTGGTTTACAGCCGCAGATTCACAGATAATCGCTATATTTCTACCCGGTCTTATAGGAATCGAATGGCAAACCACCTTGGTACCGAGGAATTCAATATAATGATCCTCAAGGCCCATTCTGTCATAATCCTGCTCTTTATTATATTCTTCAAGACGAATAACAAGATTTATTTCCTGTTCATTTTTAATTCTCTCAACACCGAAGAGGGAGCGGGCATCAACGATTCCTATACCTCTAAGCTCGATAAAATGCCTGGTTATACTCGGTGCATTACCTATAAGTGAATCATCGCTGACCTTTCTTATTTCAACAACATCATCGGATACCAGACGATGACCTCTATGCATAAGTTCAAGAGCAACCTCGGATTTACCTATGCCGCTTTCACCCATGATTAAAACGCCTTCACCGTAAATATCTACCAGAACGCCATGTACAGAACAACTTGGAGCGAGCTCTACATTTAGCCAACGTGTTAATTGAGCTGAAAATGCAGATGTAGCCTTACTGGTTCTAAGAATAGGAACCTTATATTTATTGGCTATCGCAAGGATTTCATCCTCTATAAACATATCACGACAGTAGATTATCGCAGGCGGCTTAGGTGTATCCTTACTTCCTGCCATTATCCTTTCCATCATTTCAAGAGAATACTCCATACCCTTTGTTTTCATATAGGTATTCTCAACATGACCGATTATCTGAATACGTCCCGAATCAAAATAATCAAAATATCCCGCAAGCTGAAGCGCCGGACGGTTTATATCCGTCTGATTAATAAAGATATCTTCAATATTGATATCAGGTGTACAATTTTCCAATTCCATTTTTTCAACCATGTCCTTTAAGGACACTCTGTAAGCATTTGCCATAAAAACCTCCCATATAGTAATATTTATTAAAAGCCTAAATCATCATTTACAAGAATTACATGAATTCTTTCCGGATGTCTTTCAAGTCTTGTAACCAAAAGCTGACAGCAGATACTGTCCGGTGATTTACAATTTGCACACGAACCTGTATGTTTACAAGGAGTCTCTATCGGAAACCTTTGGGAATTTATAGGGGCAGCTTCATTTCTTACCCTGTATATACCGGCATCCACATCAGGTACTATCTTATTCATTCCGACAACCATAAGAACATGCTCAGGACCGTATGCTATCGCAGCTACACGATTAGCATTGCCATCGAGATTAATAAGGATTCCGTCCTCTGTAACAGCATTAGAGCTTGTAAGAAAATAATCACAGCCAAAGGTTTTAAGCTCAATTTCCTTTTTCTCTTCCCTTGTTTTGCACGCATCTCTGTTATACACATTGTAATTACCGTTTATTACGGCGTCCTTTAAACCGATTGCAGCAACACTGACCGAACCGCCCCAACCGATGGATGCTCCCTCAGGAATAATTTTAAGTGCTATCTCAAGCGCTTCTTCCCTGGTTTTAGCATAATAACCGGTCATATGACGGGACTTTAACCCCTTTATTACCTTATCTGCCAATAGTTCATTTCTTATTGTACGCATTTCCTCCATATGTCATACCCCTTTCAATTTATTATAATTCCTGCTTTATGTCATATAATGTAAAGTAAACATCTAAAAGTACGCTTGACTTCCTACTTATGAACCCAGAGGCTACTTACACTGCGTTCAAATCTATCTTTATATTTTACAACACATAAAACCTGTTGTAAACGAAAGAATTTTTATTCATGTTTGAAACTAGTTCTAAACTGATAATCTAAGCCTGTTTATGAAAATATTTATATACATTTTCTGCAGTTTTCTTATCCATGGAAGGAACATTCATAATTTCCTCAACATCTGCTCCTTTAAGTCTTTCGATTCCTTCAAAATATTTAAGAAGAGCTCTTCTTCTTTTAGGTCCGACACCTTCAATCTCATCGAGAGAGGATTTCACCTGAACCTTCGAGCGAAGAGACCTGTGATACTCTATTGCAAAGCGGTGAACCTCATCCTGAATCCTGGTAATAAGCCAAAAGCCCTCGGAATGCGTATTAATCGGCAGTTCCTTATTATTAAAATATATTCCCCTGGTTCTGTGCTTATCATCTTTTACAAGTCCGCATACAGGGATATCGATATTAAGCTTCTTTAAAACCTCCAAGCATACATTCACCTGACCCTTACCGCCGTCCATCATAATAAGATCAGGGAAATGCGCAAATCCGGTATCCATAGTTATATTTTTATTCCGGTTTTCCTCCTGATCCTTTAAGCCATGTGTAAATCTTCTGGTAAGAATCTCTTCCATACTGGCGTAATCATCATTACCCTGCTCATTCATCATCTTAAATTTACGGTAATCATTCTTTTTAGGAAGCCCGTCCTGAAATACTACCATTGAACCGACAGACTGAAAACCGCTGGTATGTGAAATATCATAGGATTCCACACGGTGAAGTTCGGGAAGTCCAAGCCATTCACATATTTCTTTCATGGCTCCGAATGTTCTCTCTTCCGTACGCTTAAAGCGCTCTCTGTCGGCATCAAGTACAAGCTTTGCATTTTTAGCCGCAAGCTCAACCATTTTTTCCTTTTTACCCTTTACAGGAACTAAGAGTTTTACGGTTGCATTTCTCTTTGAACTAAGCCACTCTTCTATTGCTTCGTGATCCGCTATCTCACATTCTATCATAAGTTCGGCCGGAATTACAGGTGTTCCGGAATAAAATTGTTTTATAAATGATTGTATAATCTCTGGTTTATCTTTTGGATCAACCCTGTCCATATGAAAATTATCTCTTCCGATAAGCTTTCCTTCACGCACAAAGAAAACCTGTACCACTGCTTCACTTCCCTCTCCTGCACAGGCTATAATGTCACGATTAACATTAGCAAATTCGGATATCTTTTGATCTACCATTGCCTTTTTAATGCTTTCAATGGTATCCCGATATATAGCAGCCTCTTCAAACTCCATATTTTCCGAAGCTTCCTGCATTTTCTCAGTTAAAATTGACAGGCAATACTCCCTGTCACCCTCTATAAATTTAACTGCAGCATCAAAATTTTTCCTATAATCTTCGGCAGAAATAAGCCCCTGACACGGAGCCAAACATTCTTTAATATGATAATTAAGGCAAGCCCTTGACTGACCGATATCTCTCGGTAATACTTTACTGCAGGTTCGTATCTTATATATCTTTTGAGCAATTCTAAGCATATCCTTTGCAGAGGTTACACTGGTATAAGGCCCGTAATACTTGGTTTTGCTTGTATTTTTAAGAGTATCGGTACTTCGTACCAGGTAAAGCCTTGGATACATTTCACCGACAGTCGCTTTTATAAAGGGATATGTCTTATCATCACGAAGCATCGTGTTATATTTGGGAGTATATTCTTTTATAAGATTACTTTCCAAAATAAGAGCTTCCACCTCGGAATCGGTTATAATATATTCAAATCTTACAATTTGAGATATCATTTTTTCGATTTTAGGTGAAACATTTCTCGAAGTCTGAAAGTATTGACGAACCCTGTTTTTAAGGATTTTTGCCTTCCCGACATATATAACCGAGTCTAAAGCATCGTGCATAAGATAAACTCCCGGTTTGTCCGGGAGTTTCTTTAATTCTTCTTTTATATCAAACATAATTAATCCTGTTTTGTCATAAACTTCTGAATAATATCTACGATACCGTCCTCATCATTTGAAAGAGTTACATAATCGGCAGCCTCTTTAACCTCATCCTGCGCATTACCCATAGCAATACCAAGTCCGGCATAACGAATCATAGTAATGTCATTGAAGCTGTCACCTACGCAGATAGCTTTCTTCTTATCTACTTCAAGGAATTTAAGCATCTTATCTACAGCTACCGATTTATCAACAAATTTAGGAAGAATCTCGACAAAGCAAGGATCTGAGCGGAATACATTTAATCTGTCCGAGAACTTCTCTCTGAGAATCTTTTCCATCTCAACCATCTTTACAGGATCACCGCTAAGGAGGAATTTATTAATTGGGAAATCAACAAATTTCACAAAGTTATCTACCTCTCGGATACTGATATCACAAGCCTTTGCATCGATTTCGATGTTCATATCGGAACCGTTTCCGCATATAATTTCCTTATGATCATCACGGTAAACATTGATACCGAGTCCAAGAGCCTTAGCTGCATCATATACCGGCTTTATGTATTCCTTAGGAATTGTCTGATTGTAAATGCATTCGCCGGTCTGACAATTTATAACTGTTGTACCGTTATATGCAATCACATAACCGCCGTGCTTCTGTAATTCGATGGCAGCAGCCGTATGACGTATACCCGAAACCGAACGTCCGGATGCAATAACAACCTTTTTGCCACGATTCTCGGCATCTATAATCGCAAGTCTGGTTTTCTCGGAAATTGTCTTATCTGAACCTACAAGTGTTCCGTCTACATCCAATACAAGGACATCATATAAATCACCCTGTGGTTCCTCTATACCCTTAACTTTTCTAAATATCTTCATAAATTCCTTACCTGTAATTGTTTCATGCTCATATAAATATTCCGCAATTTTATCCAGAGCATCTCTGTTTTCCATTATCATCTTCTTTGCATCATCATGACATTTCTTAAGAATCTTCATAACTTCAACGTCAATCTGTGCAGCAGTTTCATCACCGCAATTAAGTACAGCTCTTCCGTCCAGATAACGGCTTTCAATTGATTCTAAACCAATAAGTCCGAATTTCTCGGTCATGCCATATTGTGTAACCATTGAACGGGCAATCTTTGTTGCCTGCTCAATATCATTTGATGCACCTGTTGTTACGGAATCAAATACAACCTCCTCGGCAGCTCTTCCGCCGAAAAGTGTAGTAACTCTCGCAAGCATTTCCTTTTTACTCATAAGATATTTTTCTTCTTCCGGAACCTGCATTACATAACCCAGTGAACCCATGGTTCTTGGAACAATTGTAATTTTCTGTACAGGTTCGGCATCCTTCTGAAGTGCAGTAACAAGGGCATGTCCGCATTCATGATATGAAACAATCTTCTTCTCTTCGGGACCAAGGATTCTATCCTTCTTTTCCTTACCTGCGATTACTACTTCGACTGCCTCAAATAAATCAGCCTGGTTAACAGCCTTTCTTCCGGCCTTAACAGCCATAATGGCAGCTTCATTTATCATATTTGCAAGATCTGAACCAACGGCACCGCTGGTTGCAAGAGCTATCTCATCAAAATCAACGGAATCATCCATAAGTACATCCTTGGCATGTACCTTAAGAATATCAACTCTTCCCTTTAAGTCCGGCCTTTCAACGATTACACGTCTGTCAAATCGTCCCGGTCTGAGAAGCGCTTTATCAAGTACTTCAGGACGGTTTGTAGCACCGATTACAACAAGAGCCTTGGATGTATCAAAACCATCCATCTCCGATAATAACTGATTTAATGTCTGTTCACGTTCGTCATTTCCGCCACCGTAAGCCGCATCACGGCTCTTTCCTATGGCATCGATTTCGTCAATAAATATAATACAAGGTGCCATCTGCTGTGCCTGTTTAAATAAATCACGTACACGTGAAGCACCTACACCGACAAACATTTCAACAAAATCGGAACCTGTAAGCGAAAAGAAAGGAACTCCTGCCTCTCCTGCTACAGCCTTAGCAAGAAGTGTTTTACCGGTTCCCGGAGGTCCTACAAGAAGAGCTCCCTTAGGAAGACGCGCACCGATGGCAGTATATTTTTCGGGACTATGAAGGAAATCAACCATTTCGGTAAGGGAATCCATAGCCTCTTCCTGCCCTGCTACATCTTTAAATGTAACGCCGGTTTCCTTTTGAACATACATTTTGGCATTGCTCTTACCGACGCCCATAATTCCTCCGCCACCCGAAGAATTCTTGAACATAAGTTTATATACAAGATACAAACCAATCCAAAATATAAGCAACGGCAATATATACGAAGCAAAGAAATAAAGAATGCTATCTGTTCCCGAAGAAACCTCCTGTTTAAATTCTACTCCGGTTCCTTCAAGTCTGTCTACCAACTCAACATCCTGTACAATTCTTCCGGTATAATATTTGATACCGTTAACATTTCCGTCAGATGAATTAGGCGTAATCTTAATCTGAGAATCAGTCAGAACAATCTTTGAAATCTCACCGTTTTCAAGCATTTCTATAAATTGATTATATGAAATCTCTTTATTTGTAGCCTTTTGAATCTGATTATTCATAAACAAAAAGGCGATTAAAATAATAATTGCTATAAAAAGAGTGGATATTATACCTTTTTTCTTTCCGCCGTCATCATTATTGTTATTGTTATTATTGTTATCATTTTGGTTGTTATTCAATATAACACCCCCTAATAAAAGTTGTTGTGAATAAAAAATTTCATAAAGTACATTTAAAATTATTTATGATATAGCTTTTTATGAATAAAAAGCTTCGTAACATAAATTATTTCTATTTATGATATAGCTTTTATGAACAAAAAACTTCGTAACTAAAATTTATTATTATTTATGATAAAGTTTTTTGTTTTCGTACTTAGGCTCACATGTTAAATTCACTCCCAAATTATGGAATGTATTCTCATCCGTAATTGAAAGTATTACAGAAGAATGTACCTCCAAACCACCGATTTCGCTTAACTTAGACAAAGCTTTTTTAGCATTTTCATCGGTCTCGGCACTTATTGTAAGAGCTATCAATGTCTCATCTATATGCATAAGCGGATTATGACTTCCGAAATAATCAACCTTTAATTGCTGAATAGGTTTAATAACAGATGGAGATATCAAATCAACATCATCCGGAACTCCCGCAAGAATCTTAAGTGCATTAAGAAGCATAGCACTTGAGGCTCCCATCATAGAGGTTGTTCTACCTGTAACAATTGTACCGTCTGCAAGTTCAATCGAAGCAGCAGGCTTTCCGGTAAGCTCTTCCTTAACCTTTGCAGCAGCCACAACGGGTCTGTCCTGAATACTTGTACCGGCCTTGTTTAATAATACCTCTAATTTACTAAGGATTTCAGGGCTACTGTTACCATTGACCATTTCCACCCTTTCTTTATAATAACGTCTGATAATCTCCTGCTTTGCGGCTATTTTAACAGCCTCATCATCAACAATACAATTACCGGCCATATTTACACCCATGTCAGTAGGGGACTTATATGGAGATTCACCGTAAATCTTCTCAAACATTGCATTAAGCACAGGAAATACTTCGATATCACGATTATAGTTAACAGTTGTATCACCATAAGCCTCAAGGTGATACGGATCAATCATATTAACATCATTTAAATCGGCTGTTGCAGCTTCATAAGCTAAATTAACAGGATGCGAAAGCGGAATATTCCAAATCGGGAATGTCTCGAACTTGGCATATCCGGCCTTTACACCATGCTTATGCTCTTGATATAACTGCGAAAGAGCAACTGCCATCTTACCGCTACCCGGACCCGGTGCAGTGATAACAATAAGAGAATTCTTGGTTTCGATATATTCATTCTTCCCA
>JAILOA010000388.1 GCA_024691065.1 Lachnospiraceae bacterium
ACGCTATCGCCAACTTCAATATTACCGAGTAAGTCTTTTTGTTTCTTTTCGTTCTTCTTCTGAGGTCTGATTAACAAAAAGTACATTGCTCCGACAATGACGACGACGTACAAAATGATCATCCACATATTTCCACCTAAACCGCCTGCGGCTTTTGCTGCTATAAACATATGTAAACTCCTCCTAGGTTTGTTCAAAAATTAATTATTAATATAATAAAGTATTTGCCTTAGTTTTTCAAGGGCTTTCTATTATTCTTCTCCGGCCTCGAATCCAGCCAATTTGTTTTTCTTGTATTCTTGGAAATTGTTATTCTCTATGGCGTCTCTGATTTCTTCCATCATTTTGTTATAGAAATACAAGTTGTGTAACACACAAAGTCTCATTCCAAGCATTTCTTTTGCCTTTAAGAGATGCCTAATATAAGCTCTAGAATAGTCTCTACAAACCGGACACTGGCAACCTTCCTCTATTGGTCTATCATCAAGTTTAAACTTCTCATTCATTAGATTTAACTTGCCGTTATTTGTGTAAACATGTCCGTGACGACCATTTCTTGATGGATATACACAGTCAAAGAAATCTACTCCACGTTCCACTGCCTCTAGGATATTCGCCGGAGTTCCTACACCCATCAAATAAAGTGGTTTATCTTTTGGAAGATGTGGCTCAACAGCCTCAATAATTCTATACATCTCTTCATGTGTCTCACCTACAGCCAAACCACCAATGGCATACCCTGGCAAGTCAAGATCAGCAATCTGCTTAGCGTGTTCAATTCTAATATCATCATAGACTCCACCTTGGTTGATTCCAAACAAGAGTTGCTCTTTATTGATAGTATCATCCAAAGAATTAAGTCTTGCCATTTCTTTTTTGCAGCGTTCAAGCCATCTAGTTGTACGATTAACAGATTCTCTTATATATGACTTTTCAGCCACACTAGATGGACATTCGTCAAATGCCATAGCTATAGTGGATGCTAGGTTAGACTGAATCTGCATACTCTCCTCTGGGCCCATAAAGATCTTGCGTCCATCTACGTGAGAATGGAAATGCACACCCTCTTCTTTTATTTTACGTAACTCCGCCAAAGAAAAAACTTGGAATCCACCCGAGTCGGTAAGAATAGGTCTATCCCAGTTCATAAACTTATGCAATCCACCTAACTCTTTTACGACATCGTCGCCCGGACGCACGTGCAAATGATAAGTGTTAGACAATTCCACCTGACAGCCAATTTCCTTTAAATCGACAGAAGAAACAGCCCCCTTAATAGCGGCGGCTGTTCCTACATTCATAAACACTGGAGTTTGGATTACTCCATGTACTGTATGAAATTCTCCTCTTTTGGCATTGCCATCTTTGTTAAGTATTTTAAACATAATAACCTCGATTAGTATTCTTCAGTTATTATATTATTATTATGTTTGTTTTACAATCACCAGTTCCAAATATAGTTTTGTAACCAGCTCTCAATGTATCCACCACCTGATGCTTTCGTTTTCATGTCTAAATCGGTGACAAGATTTCCTGTAACCGGACCTTCATATTCAAACATATTATTTAAAGTTGAGATGTTAGAAACCGGATACTTGTTATTATCCCCAGCTAATATTAACGGACCTGATATATTTCCATCATTGTCTCTTTCACTATATATTACAGCTTTCAAATATATTGGTTTATCCTTTGGCAATTCCACTGTTCTATTTTTATAGTCTTTATAAATGTCATACCACTTAACATTGTTATAACTGTATTGCTTAAATACGCATTTATATTCATATTCATTACCCTTCTCATCAGTCACATTATATATTGGGCAACTATATCTAGTTGAGCTCATTATTCTTGTTTTTCCATTATATTCACTGTCATTAGATAGTTTAAAGACAGCTTTCACTTTAGATACTTTTGCGTATTCACGACTATTAAACATGCACTCCATTTTTAACTTAGGAACATAATTTCCATTGTATATTTTTAGCGTATTAGAAAATCCCGAATATATTTTTTTCTTACCTTTCTTTATAAATGCTTTAGCTTTGTAGTAGTATATTTTTCCGAACTTAGCTTTTGTATCTTTATAAAACAAATATTTCTCTCCGCTTATTTTTGTTTTCTTCGGAGATATCACCTTATACTTTTTAGCACCTTTTTCTTTTCTGTAGATTTTCATCTGCTTTGTACTTTTTACTCCAAGTCCATCATCATAATTCCAATTAGCTAATAGAATTGGATGCTTTCCATTTTCAAAAATCTCTTTTGGGCCATCGTTTTTAATAGTAGGCATAGAAATGCCCTTTTGAACAGGATTTTTTGACCAGTGCGAAGATGCAATCAATTTTTTTCCTTTATACATTTTTATGTAATACATATAAAACTTTCCAGTTTTTACATTTTTATCTACATAACCACGTACTCTCTTATTTTTGATCTTTTTAAACTTTTTAATCTTTTTAAACTGTCTATTTGGTGGATAATCTTCATCCGCAAAATAATTATATACCGTTCTATAAACTACAATTTTTGTAACTTTTTTGATCGGTTTCCATTTAAGTTTAATTGAATTCATTTGTGGTATTTCATCTATTCTTATATCCTTCACATGACTATAATCAATTGCAAATGCCTTCGAGGGATACAATAAGAAAGACATAACTATTAAAAATACAATAATACGTTTCATTTTATATTCTCCTTTAGATAATTTCATTATTCTTTGCTTTTATTATTAATTTTTGTTAATCTGCTTCTGTATTATGTACAGAGCCACTTCCTTTTTTTAAATCAATCCCACCGCTTGCTGGGCCATAACGCATACTAGCACCTGAGTACGAAAAAATGCCATTTATCTCAAGATAAGATCTATAAGCACTACTGCCACCAAATGGGATCTTTTCGTAATAATCACTTTCTAATTCAGTTTTTATATAAAGTGGTTTTTTATCTGGAAGTTTAATTCCTTTTGACTTAATATAATGCCATTTTTTATTATCATAACTGTACTTAGTAAACACAAAGAATATTTCATAAGTACTTAATTTTGATTTCTTGGTTTTCTGATATTGATAACAGCTCTCATTATAATCAAGATATGGATGAATCTTTGTGTCCCCATTGCCTTTTCCATTGTTTTGTATTTTAAAGATGAAACTTTTTACGTCATCTCCAGCTTCAGTTAGGCATTTAATTTTATAGTCAGCATAGTATTTTACAGCTCTTATTTTTATAGATTTTGACATTTTCGAAAAATACTTTTTCTTTCCAGTTTTATAACATGATTTAGTTTTATAACAATATTTTTCACCCGGCTTAACTGTTTTATCGGTAACTATCATCCTACCATCATTATACTCTACGTTCTTTGAGTTGACTTTGTTTTTCAAAATCTTAATTAGTTTGAAATTTTTCGCACCTACTTTTTTTCTGTAAATGTAATATCTATTTGGAATAACGTAACTAATATCTGTTGATAATTCTAAAAATAATTTTTTAGCACTATAGTTATTTTCATCATCCCATGCCATATCAATAGACGCTCCTTTAGGTTTGCCTATGCAATGATAATTACCCTGATTCACAAAATCATCTTTCCCTAAAAGCTTTCCTTTTTTATTATATGCCTTTAACCAGTAAAAGTACTTCTTACCTTTTTTTACTTTTTTATCTATAAATGACTTTTTAATCTTTGCAACACGTTTAAATTTTTTGAACGGAATAAGAGTATGCTTTTTAATATATTTGTTGCTTGGCGATGCACGAAAAACCTTATAATATGCCGCATCTTCCACTCTAGGATACATGTTTTTATAATTACCAATTTTAATTTTTATACTCTTTATTCTAGGCGAAACGGTATAATCCAACGCCGGCAATTCTGCCCTCGCGGTCTTAAGATTTGTCAATGGTAACATTGTCAAAACAAGTGCAATTACAATTATTAGTGATATTATTCTTTTCACGCTTTTTCTCCTTTAATAATTAATTATATTCCATTACTTGGAAATTACCCTGTATACGTCTGGCAGTAGACA
>JAILOA010000418.1 GCA_024691065.1 Lachnospiraceae bacterium
AAACTTCCAAACATTTCCGATTCCTATGGCGCATCCTGCGGATACCAGGATGAAACCGAGTCTTGAGCTAAATTTTTCTCTTGCATTGTTCTTTTTTAAAGTCATATTTAAACTCCTTTTTTATCACATCATAGCGGAAAATCCAACCATCAGGGCTATGCTTTCCCTCTTCAGGTTTATACTTACGGTTCTATCACATCATGGCGGAAAATCCTACCATCAGGGCTATGCTTTCCCTCTTCAGGTTTATACTTACGGTTCTATCACATCATGGCGGAAAATCCCACCATCAGGGCGGTTATGGTTGCCATGGAAACGACTGTCGTTACTGTGATTGCTTTGGATAATAGCTCTGTATCCTCTCCGATTTTTTCGGATTGGATGAGTGGTAAATTACCGACAGGCATCATTGCCATAAGCGCAAATCCAAGAACTGTATTGTCGTTGCAACCCATTGCTCTCATTATGAAAAATACTGCAATTGGAAGTAATATCATTCTGATAATTATATAGCCCCAGATTCTAATATCTTTAAATCCTTTTCCGACATCGGAGCGTGCAATCGAAACACCAAGGAGCGCCATTGAAAGGAAGACCGTTGCATTTCCGATATGAATTATACTGTTGCTTACAATTGGCGGTGGAGTGAACTTAAACCAGCACACTACAAGGCTTAGAACCGCCATTATGGTTCCCGGACTAAGAACCTTCTTAATGTCCATCTTCTCTTTTCCGTTGCTGAGAACGGTTATTCCATGGGTGTAAAAAAGAAGGCTGTACATAACATTGCAAACTATAACATAAAGGATGGCATTTTCCGGAAGGATGGCTCTTGCCACTGGAATACCGATAAAACCTACATTTGTGTAGACTGTCATCAAATTGTAGAAGCGTCTCTTGTCCTTTTCGACCTTTAAAACCAGCGGAAGGACCACGCCCAACACCACGAGAATAAAGTAAAATGCTGCACCGTAGATGATAGCCATAATCAAATCCTTGTGGGTCGCCGTTACATTTCCTGACAGAATTGAAGCAAGTATCAGCGCAGGATTGCAGATATCCATTACTATTACCGATATCTTCTGCGATGTAATATTGTCAATAACGTCCTTCTTGTATAAATAAATTCCCGCAGCAACCAGGATCACTATAACGCCCATTTGTTGCAATACAACTGTTGTACTCATTTGATTACCTCATATTTAAAGTGGATGTTCTTTAATCCACTTCGCTTTTTGTTCAAGAACACAGATGTTTAAATATACTATGTTCAATTAAAGATTTCTATATCATGGTTGGTTTGATATCTTGGTTGGTTTGATATCTAACCAGGTAAGTTTGCAAGCGCAAATCCTATATATTCTAACACAAAATTTCACTAATTCAAGAGTAGAAATAATTCTTATTTTTGGTGTTGGGAAGATTTATTTTGGAATATAATTGAAGCCCTTTATATCCCCTTCCTAACACCGACTCCTTAGCTAATTTGACATAAGCTTGTATTTCTTTTATACTAATTATAGTGCAGGCAGAGAATAAAGGAGGAATGCATGAGTAAACAAAAAACCAGAAACACAAATAAAGTACAAACTAATAAATCCAAAGATATTTCGAATAACTCTAAAGAAGATAAACCTAATAAAAATAATCAAATTTCAAATAATTCAAATTCAGATACACCAGATAATAAAGAAGTATCAAATAATAATAACGAAAAAATCAATTCTAAAATCAAGAAACTCAATGTCACTCTTGCTTTCTGGGTTGCTCTTTTAGCAGTCATGATAATTGTTTTGTGTGCTCTGATTTTTTCCAATAAATTTGAATCTATAACAGGTACTATTCGTGATGATATCATCCGGGGTGCAGGATGGTTCTACTTGCTTACCATTATGGTTTTGGTAGGAGTATGCATCTTTTTATTGATAAGCCCGATTGGGAAAATACGTTTGGGCGATCCGGATTCGCGTCCGACATACAGTACCGTTTCCTGGATTGCAATGCTATTTTCGGCAGGAATGGGTATCGGCCTTGTCTTCTATGGCGCTGCCGAACCACTCTCACACTACGCCGTAATGGCTCCTGAAGCGGAAACCTATAGCAGACAAGCTCTATTGGATGCTTTTAAATATTCATTTTTCCACTATGGAATTCACGCATGGGCGATATACGCTATCGTTGCCCTTGCAATAGCTTATTTCCAATTTCGTAAAAAAGAATCCACTTTATTTTCGGTAACTTTAAAACCACTTTTCGGCAATACCATGGATGGCAAGGTCGGCAAGCTTGTTGACAGCCTGACAATCTTTGCAACTGTAATCGGTGTGGCTACCAGCTTGGGCTCCGGTGCCCTCCAAATAAACAGTGGTATTAACAATCTTTTCGGTGTTCCTTATAACTTCACCGTTCAATTAATAATTATAATTGTGGCGACCGGTCTTTTTATGACCTCGGCTCTCTCCGGCCTTGATAAAGGCGTGAAAACCCTTTCGAACTTAAATATGATTATAGCCGTAATCCTCATGATTATTGCATTTATCATGGGACCAAGCGTAAAAATAATGAATACATTTACGGAAACAATAGGCGCATATTTGCAGGATTTTCTTAGAATGAGTGCGCGCACCGGCGCAGGTGACGCTGATCAACAGGCATGGATAAATAAGTGGACCATGTTTTACTGGTCCTGGTGGCTTGCCTGGTCTCCGTTCGTCGGAATATTCATCGCACGAATTTCCAAAGGCCGCTCAATCAGGGAGTTTGTAAGCTGCGTACTTTTTGTACCATCACTCTTCTCATTCCTTTGGTTCTCAGTATTTGGCGTATTATCAACGAGTGCCCTGGAAAGTAACCTCGAACTGGCGAAAAAGCCATTCGAAACCCTTTTATTCGAAACATTTGACTATTACCCTCTTTCAGGTGTATTGTCGATTGCAGCGATTCTGCTTGTATTTTCATTTTTCATAACATCGGCGGACTCCGCTACATTTGTGTTGGCTATGCAATCTCAACATGGAAGCCTTCATCCAAGCAATAAAATCAAGGTTATTTGGGGTGTGCTCGTATCGGCCATAGCTGCAGTTTTGCTTAGAGCCGGAGGTCTTGATGCATTGCAAAATGTATTGATCATCGTGGCACTTCCTTTCTCAATAATGCTGGTACTCATAGTTATCTCCCTTATGAAGGAGCTAAGCTACGAACGACAGCAGATGGGGCTTTACATCAAACCGAAACGATATCCTGACAAAGATTCTCCATTCAGATCTTATGAAACCGATGATGATTCGGACGAGTAGAACTATATAAGAACCTACAGGAAAATCTTTATTCAATTTTTTTAAATAAGTTTTAATTTGGTCGAGTAAAACTTTGCAGGAAATCACAAACAAAATCTTTTTTTTAAAGTTTCTGAAACAAATTTTGATTCGGAGAAATTAAACTTCATAAAATTCAAAAGTCAGTTGGTAATATGATGCTTGTCTAACAGACAGGATTCATATAAACCAACTGACCTTTTTATTTCTCAAAATTTGTATTAATTTCCAAAAAATTTTCGAGCAGTTTTTCCTTATTTTTCTTGTAAACCATATAGCTGTTTATCACCGGTGTTTGGAAATCAAGTAGCTTCACTTCCCTAAGTTTTCCCTCGTCAATATGAGCCTTTGCCATATCTTCCGGCAAAAATGTATAGTTCTCCTGGTTCAGCAAAAATGGTACGATTTTCATACAGTCATCGATTACAAATTCAAATTGATGAAATCTCGGAAACAGGTTCCTGATATACTCTCCGACATCCTGCAAGGCGAAATTACAC
>JAILOA010000431.1 GCA_024691065.1 Lachnospiraceae bacterium
AAAAGGTTCGTAAGGGTGGTGTACTCTTCTCAATCTTCAACTATTCAGGTTCATTACAGTACAACACTGATGCACATCTTAAAGATGGTAAGATGATGTATTCATTAAGACCTACAGAAGCAGCTCCTATCGTTTATGGTATGAGTACAACCGGTGGAGACTGGATGTGGGCAATCGGTGCTCAGTCTAAGTATCCTGACTTAGCTATGGAAGTTATTAACTACCTTGCAACTCCTGAAGGAACACTTACAATGCAGTATGGTCCTCAGGGCGAGTGCTGGGATTATGATGATGAAGGTAATACATACTTTACAGATCATGGTAAAGAGTGCCAGGCTGATAAGACTACTACAATGGGTGGTGGACATACAGGTACATACCATGACGGTGAGCTTCAGATCAACAATACTATCTGGGCTATCGATTCTATGAACCCTGATTCAAACGGTGAGAGATACAACCAGGAATTCTGGAAATCAAACGTAACAGAGCCGGAATATGATATCCAGAAGGATTGGGTAAATAAGACCGGAGCTAAGACATTAAATGAATACTTCGAAGCAGGTAAGTACAACTTAATGCCGGCTATTAACTATGTACAGTCAACTCAGTCTGATGAGCTTAAGACTACATGGAAGCAGGTTACAGGTGCTATTACTTCAGGTTCTTGGAAGGCAATGTATGCTGAAACAGATGCACAGTATGAAAAGATCGTTGCTCAGATGATTAAGGATGCTGATGCTTACGGTTATGATGCTTGTCTTGAATGGTCACAGGGCGAAGCTGATCAGAAGACAAAACTTATTAGTGAACTTCAGAACTAATAATTAAATATTATTATATTTAATGTTCTTTTAGGGAGCAGGCTGCAATTTGTAGCCTGCTCTTTGTTGGTTTGCGCGCCATGGGCGCAACTTTCCGATGGGTTAAAATTTCAAAAAAAAAAAATTTAAGAAATTCAAAAGTCACATATATCTTTTTAGGCTTGAAAAATAGCGAATTGTTTAGTATAATAAACTATATATGCATTGTAAACGGTATAATAAGGTACGATGCGGTAATTATATCTAAGATGTTGAGGCCCTACCTCTAATTAATATTGGTGGGTCTGGTAAGGTTGTCTCAGGTGGGATTCAAGCACCATTTGGGATGTATGCTCTGTGAGGAGTTTATAAGAAGGATGTATGGCAGTTAAGTTTGTAAATTCACACAGAAAAAGCTTGGATTGCGAGAGGGAACGCAAGGTAGGAATATTAAAAGACAAGATAAAATAAGTGATTATGAGACGTTAAATAGTGAAGAGACAAGTGGATGGCAGTTAAAGAGAAGAAGGTGTAAAAGTGATAGGAGAAGTTAAAATAAGTCCCAGAAAAAAAAGAGTAAAACCGGAGTATGAAGTTGGAGATTATGTGGTTTATGGAAGTCAAGGCGTATGTAGAGTTGAAGAAATTACAAGACTTACCATGCCGGATAGTAATGAAAAAAACCACTATTATTGTCTTGTACCAGTAGATAGTAAAAATAGCAGAATTTATGCAATTGTAGGTCAAAAAAAGGTTACTATGAGAAGGATAATAACAGAGAAAGAAGCTATGGAGCTTATCGATAACATTGAGGATATACCTGTTATTGAGATAAAGAGTGAGAAGCTTCGTGAAGAACAGTATAAGACTGCTCTCAGAACCTGTGATTGTAAAGAATGGGTTAGTGTTATTAAGACATTGTATGTAAGAAACATAGAGCGTCAGAAGAATGGTAAAAAGGCAACTACGACCGATGAACGTTACATGAAGGAAGCAAAGAGAAGTCTGTACACTGAATTGTCGATAGTTCTAAATCGAGATAAGGAAGATATTGAGGACTTCATTACTAAAAGGGTTGCCGAGAATAACGGCATAGGGTAATAGGAGGACCGAATTTGGAAGAAGAAAAGAGTAAAATTAAGGATGCTGTAATTAAGGCTAAGAATTCCGACAAGACGACAGAAAAGGGGATTTCTAAAAAAGAAAAAAACCAAAAAGAAAAATCTCAAAACGCAGAGAGTATTGAGAATCTTAGTGATTTAGGCTTGAAGGTTAAAACCGTACAAAAGCTTTTAAATAATGTTAATTGTGGTATGCTTATTGCCGATAGCATTCCGGATGGCCAAATCATATATGCTAATGATACATTGTATGGAATGATTCAATATACAAGAGAAGAGTATCATAAGAAATATGGTTATGTTTTATCGAGGCTTATTCCGGATGATGAGAAACAGCGTGTTAAAGCTTTGATTTATAGGCAGATTAGCGCCGGTGGAGATATCAAATTTGAGTTTCAGGCCGAAAGAAAAGACCGAAGCAGGATTTGGCTAAAGATTTCCATGCAAAGAGTTGTTGAAGGTAAGGAAAGTTATTATTTATGTACTATTATAGATTTCAATTATACCAAGGTGCTTTTGGATGAATCATATAAATCCAAGAAGGAGCTTGATATAATTACAAATAGCATCCCCGGCGGTGTTATGAAGCTTAGGATGGATGATTTCTATATCAAGTACGCAAATGACGGTTTTTACAGGATTGCCGGATACTCCCGTATGGAATACGCTACCATATTTATGAA
This sequence comes from Lachnospiraceae bacterium, assembly GCA_024691065.1. GTDB lineage: Bacteria > Bacillota > Clostridia > Lachnospirales > Lachnospiraceae > JAEEJA01. The sequence continues at coordinate 2,608 of JAILOA010000431.1, forward strand.
CAGGTGTGACAGTCTTATCTATCCTGATGATATGAAAAGGGTGCAGGATGCTGTCAAGATAGCGATAGATAATAAAGGAAATGTCGGTATAGAGTATCGAATCATATCCAAGAGCGGAGAAGTACGTTGGTCTTATGCCAATGGTACCAGAGTGGATGACGAGGATGGGGATTTAGTATACCTCTTTATCATTATGGATATCACTGCCAGGAAAAAGGTTGAGAATGAGCTCACCAAGATGCAGGATTATATTTCATCGTTATCTAAATCTATGCGTAGTACATTTTGGTTATTTGATGTAAAGACCAGAAAACATATAAGAATGGGAAGTCTGGAGAATACCTATTCCGAGGATGGACAGATTTACGATCCATTTAATTTATATGGAAATGACGCGGTGCATCCGGATGATTTTGATGATTTTTCTAATTTCTATAATAGATTAATTTCAACCAATGAGTATCATGAGCTTGTGGTTCGTCTGAAGAATGAAAATGGACTCTACTATCCTGTAAGGATTTATGCAAAGGGCGATGAGGACGAGGAAAACGGTCATGACATAGTTTACGGTTTCACCAGGGTATGTGAAGATGAGATTATGAAAATCAAAAAGGATACAAGGCATACCAAGGATGAGAACAGACTGATTCAGATAGCAAAATCCGCGAGAGCGGATATGAAAGACAGGGTTACGGGACTACTTTCATATTCGAGTTTCATTAAAAAAGCAGAGAAAATGCTGAATAACAAAGAAGAGGGCTGTAATTACGCTCTTATGTGTACGGATATTAATGAGTTCCATCGTTACAATCAGCATTACGGATTCTCGAGAAGTAATGCACTTCTCAGAAATTATGCTAAAACCTTAAAGAAGGTATTTAAGGAAGATGGAATATATACCCGTGTTGACGGTGATTATTTTGTTTTGCTTTTTAAATATGCGGACCATAAGGATCTTTTGCAGGCGATGACCAGTCTGCATGATGAGATTGAGATAGAGCAGAGTAGCGGAACATATATAAGTTTTGATACCTGTATAGGTATATATATAGCTGAGGATAATCATACAGAAATTATCGAAATGCTTGAATATGCAGACCTTGCAAGACGAAGTATTAAAGGTCTCAAGGGTAATCATTATGCTATATATACAGAGAATATTAAGAACAATATTGCTGCCGAGGAGGATTTGGTTGAGGAAATCAGAGATGCTATGAATAAAGGCAGTATGGAAATTCGTTATCTTCCAAGGATAAAGGATGAAAAGTTCAATATTGTTGGATGTAAGGCGATTCCGACTATTCTCCTGGGAAATGGCAAGATTATTGAACATGACAAGATACTTCGTTTACTCGAAGGTAGTGCAAAGCTTGAAGATGTAGGTCTTATGGTGCTTTCGGAGGTTGCTAATAACCTTGGGGCATGGAAGAGCCTTGGAAATGAAATTTTACCGGTTTCAATGGTATTTTCATCAGCTCAGTTTTCATCACCGAATGTTGTTAAGCAGATGAGAAAGATAGTAGAAATAAGCAATATCGAAACCTCTGATTTTATTATAGAAATTCCTGAGAAATATTTTGCCGATAGTACCCAGGGCTTTGAAAATACCATCAGAGAGCTTGATAAAGCAGGATTTAAGGTAATCATAAGTCGATTTGGTTCCTACAATATGAATGTTAGCGCACTCAGGACACTTCCGATTTCCGGAATCAAGTTCCACGGGGAATATTTCAATGATTATATGACCAATGAAAAGGATAAGATATTTATCTCTAAGATTGTGGAAATGTGTAAGGATGTTGGGCTTGAGGTATATTGCGGTAATATAAATACAAAGCTTCAGGAGAAGTTTGCGCGTGAAATAGGTTGCCAGTATATGGAGGGTGACGGTATTCATCCATCAGCCAAGCCGAGAGCCTTTGAAAAGGTGTATTTGGGCGATTCATTGAAGCGCAAAAAATAATTTATATAAATATTATATTTAGGAGAGGAAAGAACAATGTTAGACATTAAGTTTTTAAGAGAAAATCCGGATATCGTAAAGGAGAATATCAAGAATAAATTTCAGGACAAGAAGCTTCCGCTGGTAGATGAAGTTATTGAGCTTGATAAGGAGGCCAGACAGGTTCAGCAGGAAATGGATTCGCTTCGTGAAAGCAAGAAGAAGATATCTGCCGAAATCGGTAAGCTTTATGCAAGCGGACAGAAGGAAGAGGCTGAGGCTAAGAAGGCCGAGGTTACACAGAATGCCGAGAGACTTGAAGAGCTCGAGAAGAGCCATACAGAGCTTCTTGAGAAGGTAAGAACAATAATGCTTACAATTCCTAATATCATTGATAAGAGCGTACCTATCGGTAAGGATGACTCCGAAAATGTTGAGATTGAGCGTTTTGGAGAGCCTGTTGTTCCTGATTTCGAGATTCCTTATCATGTGGATATTATGGAATCATTTAACGGTGTGGATTTCGAAGCTGCAGGTAAGGTTGCGGGAAATGGATTCTACTATCTTATGGGCGATATTGCAAGACTTCATTCGGCTGTAATCGCTTATGCAAGAGACTTTATGATTGACAGAGGATTTACATATTGTGTTCCTCCGTTTATGATTCGTTCAGCCGTTGTTGATGGCGTTATGAGTTTCGAGGAAATGGATGCCATTATGTACAAGATTGAAGGTGAAGATCTTTATTTAATCGGTACCAGCGAGCATTCTATGATTGGTAAGTTTATAGATACAATCATTGATGAAAAGACACTTCCTTTAACATATACAAGCTATTCACCTTGCTTCAGAAAAGAAAAGGGTGCACACGGCCTGGAGGAAAGAGGAGTTTATAGAATTCATCAATTTGAAAAGCAGGAAATGATAGTAGTATGTAAGCCTGAAGAGAGTATGGAGTGGTTCAATAAGCTCTGGCAGAATACAGTTGATTTATTCAGAAGCCTTGATGTTCCTGTAAGAACACTTGAGTGCTGTTCGGGAGATTTGGCAGATTTGAAGGTTAAATCAGTTGACGTAGAAGCCTGGTCGCCTAGACGTAAGGATTACTTTGAGGTAGGAAGCTGCTCAAATCTTACAGATGCACAGGCAAGAAGACTTAAAATCAGAGTAAAGAATAAAGATGGAAAATATTTCGCTCACACCCTCAACAATACGGTTGTAGCACCACCTAGAATGCTTATTGCTTTCCTTGAGAACAATCTCCAGTCAGATGGTAGCGTAAACATTCCTGAGGCCTTGAGACCTTATATGGGTGGAAAGGAAAAATTGATTCCAAATGAAAAGAACTAAGCTTGTAGTATTTTACATACATAGAATTTACAAAAATCTTTTAAGATTTTTCAGATGGGTAATATTTTCAGTAATAACCGGAACGGTAGTAGGTGCCTTCAGTATAGCATTTGTATTTGCTTTTGAATGGTGTACAGATATGAGAGTCAAGTTTCCTTGGCTCTTGTATTTGCTACCTGTTGCCGGTTGTATTATTGTATCCCTGTATTCGATTTTTAATTACAAAAATGATAAAGGAACAAATCTGGTACTCTCTACAATTCACTCAAAGGCCGAGATTCCGTTTAAAATGGCGCCACTTATATTTATATCTACACTTCTGACACATCTTTGTGGCGGTTCCGCCGGTAGAGAGGGAGCGGCTCTTCAGCTTGGAGGAAGCATCGGAAATACTCTTGGAAGGGTTTTCAAATTTGATGAAAAAGATAAGCACGTTGTCGTAATGTGTGGCATGAGTGCTGCATTTGCGGTGATGTTCGGAACTCCTGTGGCAGCGATAGTATTCTCGATGGAGGTTGTAAGCGTAGGTGTAATGTATTATGCGGCGCTTGTTCCGTGCGTATTTGCAGCAACAATAGCCTTTGAAATGTCGCAATTTCTGGATATTCACCGTCATACATATGCCATCATAAGAGCTCCTCAGCTAGATGCTGTAAATGGCATAGAAATAGTATTACTTTCGCTTCTTTGTGCTTTGATCAGTGTATTGTTCTGTGTGATGTTACACGGGTTGGGTGATTTCTATAGAGATAAATTCAAGAATCCATATATTAGAATTATATTTTCCGCTGCCTTGATAATCGGCATTAACTCACTTTTAAATACGACAGATTATATGGGAACAGGCTTTGATGTCATAAATCACGCAGTTAACGGTTATGTAGTTCCTTATGCCTTTTTGGTGAAAATGGTACTCACGGCCCTTACTCTTGAGGCCGGCTTTAAGGGTGGAGAAATTGTGCCGAGTTTCTTTATAGGAGCGACTTTCGGGTGTCTTTTCGGACACATAATAGGATTATCGCCGTCACTTTGTGCAGCAGTAGGGATGATATCGGTATTCTGCGGTGTTACGAACTGTCCTATCACATCAATAATTATAGCATATGAGTTGTTCGGACCGGGACAAATAGCTTATCTCGTTATCGGAGTCAGCGTTAGCTATCTGATGTCCGGATATTATGGACTTTATCACGATCAGACTATAGTATATTCCAAGTATAAGACAGAGTATATAAATAAAAGGACCAAGGGGTAGAGAAAGACCGCAAGGGACTTGAGTTGACGGAGAAAGCTGTTGGAGTCAAACCAGATAGATTAGATTGCAAGGGCTTGAGTGGATAGAAAACCTTATGGGTTTGAAATTATATAGAGAGAACCACAGGGGCTCGAATGGACGGAGAAAGATGTGGACTCAAGAAGACCGCAAGGGACTTGAGTTGACGAAGAAACCTGTTGGAGTCAAACTAGATAGATTAGATTGCAAGGGCTTGAATCACAGAAAAAAGCACGCAATATGCGTGCCTGAGTAAGAAGTAAGGCGGATAAAAGAAAGCCCGCCTTGCATTTTATAGTTAGTGTAAAAAAATAAGGACGATGTAGAACAAACTGAATTACAAAACTTCATCCACATATGCGGTATATTTTGAAAAATTGCCCGAATAAATAATTTCCAGAAGTTTGGCTGTAATTCTCAAGGCTTTCGATAACATTTTGGTATCGGTTATATGATTGTCAAGGGCTTCAGCAACTTCGTCAAGGTCAACAACTTTGACAAAATTATCAGGATAGACAAGTACATCCGCCAAAAGATCGGTGAAGACATAAGCGTTTTCGGTTTCATTGAACTCAGTATCGATTATATCGCAGTACCAATAAACAAGGTTATTTTCGGCATCGAACTCTTTGCTGATTTTAAAGCCCTCTTCGATGAAATAAGCAGAAACGCCGTGATCTATGTCTTTTCGTGGTTTCAGGACATGCCACTTGGTGATGAGGATATTATTGTCAAAGGACACAATCTTATCATCCTTTAATTCAACGATTTCATCAGGGATAAAACGTTTTCTGTATAAGCGAAGATTAGTGGTATCTGGCATATAATCACCTCCAAGTGTATGTTAATAAGTAATCCGATAGTTTGCATTTTTAAAAATATAAATAAAAGTATAATACTGTAAAAAGTAAATGTAAAGTAAAAAAAATGAAAATTCAGAGAAAGATATGATAATATGGTTGGAAGTTTTGTAAAATTCGGATAAAATACAACTTAGAATATACGGAAGTTAGAATGTAAGAAAAATGAAAAACAGATAACAATAAAAAAGTACGGCAGTTAAAAGTAAAAAAAGGAAAACAGAAAATAAAAAAGGACAAAAGTTAAAAATTAATAGTAAGAAAAGTAAAAACAGATAACAATAAAAAAGGACAAAAGTTAAAAATTAGAAAAGAAAAAAACAGATAACAATAAAGAACTATGGAAGTAAGAAAGATAGTATAAAAATTAGGAGTAAATATGGAAGACAAATTTAAATCAGGGTTTGTGACCCTTATAGGTCGCCCGAATGTAGGAAAATCAACTTTAATGAATCAAATAATAGGTCAGAAGATTGCGATAACATCCGCAAAGCCTCAGACTACCAGAAATCGTATTCAGACGGTCTATACGGATGACAACGGTCAGATTATATTTCTGGATACACCGGGGCTTCACAAGGCTAAGAATAAGCTTGGAGAATATATGGTTACGGCCGCAAAGTCAACATTAAATGAGGTAGATGTAATATGCTGGCTTGTCGAGGTCGGTACATTTATTGGGGAAGGAGACAGGGCAATTGCGGAAATGCTCGAGGGCGTAAGTACTCCTGTAATCCTTATAATTAACAAGATTGATACGGTTAAGCCGGAGGAAATACTTAAGTCTATAGATAAATATAAGGAGCTTTATGAATTTAAGGAAATTGTTCCTGTATCGGCGATGACCGGCGAAAACTCGGGCGATGTAGTCAATTCCATTATGAAATATTTGGAAGAGGGGCCGATGTATTTTGATCCCGATACGATTACGGATCAGCCGGAGAGGCAGATTACTGCGGAAATCATCAGGGAGAAGGCGCTTATGAATCTTAATGACGAAATTCCACACGGTATTGCAGTTGAAATCGACAGCATGAAATTCCGTAAAAAGGGCAATATTTATGATATAGATGCCACTATTATTTGCGAGAGGGATTCCCACAAGCGAATTATTATCGGTAAGGGCGGAAGCATGATTAAGAAAATCGGGGCGCAGGCGAGGAAGGATATCGAGGTTATGCTCGGCGAGCACGTGAATTTGAAATTATGGGTGAAGGTTAGAAAAGACTGGAGAAATTCGGATTCCATGGTGAGAAACTTCGGATATGATAAGAAGAAGCTGTAGGTAAGCCCG
>JAILOA010000447.1 GCA_024691065.1 Lachnospiraceae bacterium
ACCGCGTATTCTCTCATCAAGTCCCATAGAATTCAGTGCACCGGCAACTTCATCCTTCGTTACATTCAGATAAGATGCATTACCAAGTCCGTTAACCAATGTCTTTCGTCTCTGGTTGAATGAGGCCTTTATAAGCGAAAACATAAATTTCTCATCCTTCACATCCACCGGGCACTCGGCACGGTACTTAAGACGAATAACCTCGGAACTTACATTTGGACGAGGCATGAAACAATTCGGCGGAACAAGTGCTACTATCTCAGGCTCCGAATAATACTGAACTGCAAGTGATAATGCACCGAAATCCTTACTTCCCGGATCAGCCTTCATCCTGTCGGCAACCTCCTTCTGAACCATCACGGTTATACTCTCAAGAGGAACCTTCGACTCAAAAAGCCCCATAATTATTGGTGTTGTAATATAATACGGGAGATTCGCCACAACCTTTATCGGCTTGTTATCATTATACTCCCTGGATATTTCATTCAGGTCAAGCTTCAGGATATCATTATTTATAACAGTTACATTGTCATATTCGCTGAGCGTGTCCGCCAAAACAGGAATAAGCTTCTGGTCGATTTCCACCGCCAAAACCTTCCCTGCGCTCTCGCAGAGAAACTGTGTCATCGTACCGATTCCCGGCCCGATCTCCAGCACAAAATCATCCTTTGTAATTTCGGAAGCACTGATAATCTTATCCAGCACATGACCATCTATCAAAAAATTCTGCCCGAATTTCTTTTGAAAATGAAAATTATGTCTTTTTAGCACACTCGCTGTAATTATCGGATTTACAAGCTTTTCCATATAGTATCTGTTCCTCTCAAATTTATTACAAGCGGATTTCTTTTATTCCGCCTCATCTCTTACTCATAACTTCGCCTTATTCTCAAATCATATCGGTCTTATCCTTAAATAAATCACAACCCCGAGTAGCACTACGAAAACCAATATAACCAGCACATCCGAAACCTTCATTTTAAAGCTTCTTAGCTCTGTCCGCCTGTCACCGGAATTATAACATCTGGCATCCATCGCAAGCGCAATGTCATCGGCCCTTTTAATCGAAGTCGCAAATAGCGGCACGACAATCGGAAGCATTTTCCTGATTCTCTGAATCACATTACCGGATTCAAAATCCATACCACGGGACATCTGCGCTTCCTTGATTTTTTCAGCCTCGTCCGAAAGCAGTGGTATAAAATGTATCGCAAGAGTTATCATTGTTACGATATCATGCACCGGAACCTTAAGTAACTTAAGCGGTGACATTATCTTTTCGAGCGCCTTTGAAATCATATTTATCGTTGTCGTATAGGACACAAGCGACGCCGAAAAGACCAAAAGCATCAGCCGGCAAATAAGTTTTACCGAGAAATCAACGCCCTGCTTTGTAATAGTAATTTTCCAAATCCTGCAAAGCTCATCGCCCGGCAGGAAAAATATATTCATAAGTATCGCAATACTAAGAATTAAAAAAATCGGCTTTAACCCTCTGAATGCATATGTTATCGGGACTTTTGCAAGCAGGTAAAACCCCGGAATCAGCACCAGCGCGCCCAGGTAAATGTAATAATTATTTATCACAAATACACCGACAAACCAAAGGATTGCAGCTATTATTTTCACTATGGGATTAAGTTTATGCACTACGGAATCTGCCTCGTAGTATTGCCCTATTGTAATACTGTTTTTCACGCTACCTCCAGTTTACCCTATGTCTTCTGCGGCTTCTCATAAACCGTCTGTTTTACAAGAGAAGCCTATCTCCTAACTATCCTGTCTCGCCTATGTCTGCTCACCATTACATACAATTATAGAGGGCAGATTGTGAGTCTGAGTGGAATAAGCTTACCCACCTCTATATGCTCATCATTACATATAATTATAGAATATCATCAACTCCCCAAACATAGTTGTACTACACTAGCAATCCGCACCCCGGCTCTCCCGCACGACCCGGATTACCTCTTCGATGCTCTCCTCATATTTAAAGCTGTCAACATGAACATTATAGCCTTTTTCATGTAAAGACGAAAGTAATTTTATGGAATTCGGTACATTTTT
>JAILOA010000460.1 GCA_024691065.1 Lachnospiraceae bacterium
ATTGGTTTGATTATTCAAAAATTCATATAAAAAGAATACAACACGGAGGATAGAAATGGAAAAAATTACAGAATACATAGACGAACTTGTAACTTATGCTTATAATAACAATTTAATTTATAAAGAAGATGTGATATATGCGGTAAATAAGGTGCTTACACTTTTAAAATCAGATACATATGACGGGATATTCGAACAATGGGACGGCAATGTTTCAGCCGAAACAAGAGAGGTTCATGAAATTCTTGAGGATATAATGACATTTGCTGGTGAAAAAGGTCTTGTTGATTTGGAATCCGTAACTTCAAAGGATATATTTGATACTGCTTTGATGGCTTGTTTTATCGAATCTCCGCATAATGTAAACAGAAATTTTAAGGAGTTATATAACGAGAGTCCGCTTAAGGCAACGGATTATTTTTATAAGCTTTCATGTGATTCAAATTATATCAGACGTGACAGAATTAAAAAGGACATGAAGTGGAAGGCTGAGACTAAATACGGAACGCTGGATATAACAATTAATTTATCAAAACCCGAGAAGGATCCGAAGGCGATAGCGGCTGCAGGTAAGGCGACCGGCTTTGTATATCCGCGTTGTCAGCTCTGCCTTGAAAATGAAGGTTATCACGGAAGGATGAACCATCCTGCAAGAGAGAATCACAGGATTATAAGACTTCCGATAGCAGGAGAGGAATGGGGATTCCAGTATTCTCCATATGTTTATTACAATGAGCATTGCATAGTTTTTAATACAAAGCATGTGCCGATGAAAATTGATAAAAGTGCATTTAAGAAATTATTCTCTTTTGTAGAGCAGTTCCCGCATTATTTTGTAGGATCAAATGCCGATTTGCCGATTGTAGGCGGTTCAATTCTCGCGCATGAGCATTTCCAAGGCGGTCATTATGAGTTTGCCATGGAGAGAGCGGGAATTCGCGAGGAGATTACATTTAAAGGATATGAAAATGTAACGGCCGGTATAGTTAGCTGGCCGATGTCCGTAATCAGAATATCAGCAAAGGATTATGAACCTTTAGTTTCACTTGCGGATAAGATACTTACCGCGTGGAGAGGCTACAGTGATGAAGATGAATTTATATTTGCAGAGACAGACGGTGAGCCGCATAATACAATCACTCCTATAGCAAGAAAAAGAGGAGAGTTATTCGAGCTTGATTTAGTACTTAGAAATAATATAACAACAGAGGAATATCCTTTGGGTGTTTATCATCCGCATGCCGAGCTTCATCACATTAAGAAAGAAAACATCGGTCTTATCGAGGTTATGGGACTTGCAGTGCTTCCGGCTCGTTTAAAGAGTGAGATTGCAGAGGTTTCCAAGATGATTGTAAGCGGTACAGATTTAAGAAGTAATGAAGCAACTGCCGCACATGCCGACTGGGTGGATGAAATCAAGGAAAAATATGACGATATAAATAAGGATAATGTCGATGAAATCCTTCAAAAGGAGATTGGAATTGTATTCTCAAAGGTACTTGAATGTGCAGGTGTATATAAAGATACCGAAGACGGAAATCAGGCATTCCTTAGATTTGTGGATTATGTAAATAACATTTAAAGAAGTAAGAGAAATCCACATATATAAGATGTGAAGGCTTAGATTTGCGGATTATGTTAATTACATTTGATGAAGTAAAATCCACATATATAAGATGTGAAGGACTATAATACAATAATATACCTCCCGGGTTATGTTTTAAGAGTGGAAAAGGAGGCTGATTATAGAGCGTCCGTTTTGCTATTATCCGGGAGGATTTTTTGTGATATTAATGTATTGCTAAAAAGATAACAGATATAAATAATAAAGTTAAAAGTCGAAAATGTTTAAGAAAATATAATCCATTGACTTTCTTAATTTAAGTCTTTATAATGGTTTTAATGTTCGTTTTTAAGGGCAATTAGGGATATCAATTACTTAATAGGAGGATAATTTAATGAATTACGGTTACTTTGATGAGGAAAACCGCGAGTATGTGATTACAAGACCTGATACACCCGCTCCATGGTGTAATTATCTTGGATCACCGGCTTATGGTGCAATCATATCAAATAATGCAGGGGGATACAGCTTTGTAAAGAGCGGTGCTAACGGAAGAATTCTTCGTTATCATTTTAACAGTGATGATACACCGGGTCGTTATATCTATCTTCGTGATGATGAGACGGGTGATTATTGGTCTGCTTCATGGCAGCCTGTTGGAAAGAGCCTTGATAAGTATAAGTCAGAGGTTCATCATGGTACAGCTTATACCAAAATGTTTGCTGACTATGAGGGGATAAAGTCGGAAGCAATGTACTATGTACCGCTTAATAAGGTTTATGAGGTTTGGTGCGAAAAGGTTACCAATACATCAGATAAGCCACGTAAGATTTCCGTATTTGGTTATGCAGAGCTTTCAAATGATGATAATTATAACCAGGATCAGGTTAATCTCCAATATACACTTTGTACTACAGTTACTTCATTCAGAAAGAATAAGATTTATCAGCAGATAAACTTAAACTGGTACAAGGGCGAGGACGGAAGCAACGGTAAAGAGCGTTTCTTCGGTATGGCCGGTCAGAAGGTTAAATCATATAATGGTGATAAAGAGGCATTTATCGGAAGATACCATGATTATGGTAATCCTGTAGCTGTAGAGAGAGGTGAATGCGACGGAGTTTGCAATTACAACGAGAACAGCTGTGGTGGTCTTCATACAGTATTAGAGCTTGCACCGGGCGAGACAAAGACTGTTGTATTCCTCTTAGGTCGTTATAAGGAATCAGAAGCTGATAAGATTATTGCGGCATATGAAGATACATCTGTTTGCGATAAGGAAATCGATGAATTAAAGAATTATTGGCATGCCAAGCTTAATAATTTCAAAATCAATACACCAAGCGAAGCATTTAATGCAATGGTTAATACATGGAATGCATATCAGTGCTTCCTTACATTTACATGGTCAAGAGCCGCTTCATTCGTATATTGCGGTGAGAGAAACGGTTACGGATACAGAGATACAGTACAGGATATCCAGGGTGTAATTCATACTGATCCTGAAGCTGCATTGGAAAAGATTCGTTTCATGCTTTCGGCTCAGGTTGATAACGGTGGCGGACTTCCGTTGGTTCGTTTCGATCATGATGAGAGAGCAGGACATGAGGGAACTCCTGATGATCCTGATTATGTTAAGGAAACAGGTCATCCTGCATATCGTGCAGACGATGCATTATGGCTTTTCCCGACAGTTTATAAATATGTTTCGGAAACCGGCAATCTTGCATTTATCGATGAAGAGATTACATGGTCCAATATTCCTGAAAAGGCTTCTGTTTATGAGCATTTAAAGAGAGCAATTGATTTCTCAATGAATCATTTGGGACCACACGGACTTCCGGCAGGACTTCATGCTGACTGGAATGACTGTCTCCGTCTTGGTAAGGATGGTGAGTCTTCATTCGTAGCTCTTCAGCTTTATTATGGTTTCACGATTATGAGAAAGTTTGCTGAGCTTAAGAATGATTCGGAATATATTGAATATCTCAATAAGACCCAGGAAGAGGTCGGTAAGAAGATTAATGACCTCTGGTGGGAGGATGATCGTTATAACAGAGGTTTCAAGGATACAGGAGAACTTATCGGTTCCAAGAATGATCCTGAAGCAAGTATGTGGTTAAATCCTCAGTCATGGGCTGTTATTTCAGGTCTTGCTACCAAGGAGCAGGCTGAGAAAGCTTTAGAGTCTGTTGAGAGAGAATTAAATACAGCGTACGGTGCTAAGGTTATGGCTCCTTCTTATGTAGATCACTACTTTGACGGCGCACTTGCAGGTCTTTTCCCACCTTCAACCAAGGAGAACGGTGGTATCTTCTCTCAGACACAGGGTTGGATTATCCTTGCAGAAGCACTTATGGGACATGGTAATAAGGCATTTATGTATTTCGAAGAGTCTTCACCTTCATCACAGAATGATAAGGCTGAAATCAGAAAGCTTGAGCCTTATGTGCATGGTCAGTATACAGAAGGCGATGAGAGTCCATTCCATGGTCGTTCACATGTTCACTGGCTTACAGGTACAGCATCTACCTGTATGGTAGGATGTGTAGAGGGTATCTGCGGTATCCGTCCGGATCTTTACGGACTTCGTATCGAGCCGGCTGTTCCAAGTGATTGGAAAGAGTTCACTATGGAAAAGAATTTCCGTGGAAAGCTTGTTAAGATTAAGGTTGAGAATCCTAATGGCAAGGAAAGCGGATGCAGCGAAGCTTATATCAATGGAGAAAAGGTTGATGAGCCTTATGTACCGGCTGATAAGCTTACAGATGTTACTGAAGTAAGAATCGTAATGTAATTTATTTTAATATATTATGTTAAGACTATATAGCTATATCAATTATATATTGATATAGCTATATTTATGATAATTATTTTGGTATGGTTATATTTATGATATTTACATATTGTTTGTTAATTTCACCTTAAATATTCAGACTTCTCAGGTTCTTTTTGTTGCATTTTGATGATTTTATACTGGATTTGATAACGATTTAATATTTGTAAAATATGTTAGCGTGTTCGGTTAAAGTTTTTATACAAGATTTAGGAGAATATATGTCATATAAAGGTTTGATAGGATTGGATTTGGATGGGACGATTTATAACGATAATAAAGAGATTACCAAAAATGTAATGGACGCCATTAAGAATGCCGTAAAGCAGGGGTATGTGGTATTTCCTGCGACCGGCCGCCCGTTAAACGGTGTACCTGAGGATATCCTGGAAATCGAGGGTGTTGATTTTATTTTGTGTGCCAACGGTGCAAGTATATATGCCAATGTGGCTGTGCTTGACAGGCTTGACTTATCGAAAGTAAGTGATTCCATCGATATAATTAAATTAAAGGAAGAAGCCTTAGGAATGGCAGAATCAGCCGATGATAATAAAGATTCCGGAAAAAAGGAAGTTCTCACAGACAAAGATAAATTATCCGATGAATTCGGTAAAAGCGTTTCGCTTAATGGGAGTGGTATAAAAGTATTATCGGGTAACAGCAGGATTATAAATATTGCAGGTAAAACCTTTGTCAGAATTTATGAGGATTATCTGGACAGTGATAAGGTAGTTGAGGTGCTTACAATTTTGGATGATTTTGTCTGTGTGCCTGATTGTTTTGTTGAGGGGAGCGGAAGAATGCCTGAGTTTGGCAAGGAGCTGATTCCTAAGCTTGGCCTGGCACCTGCAATGCAGAAATATATATTATCCAGAAGAACCTACTATCCTGATTTAAAGGAATATGTTAAAAGCCTGGATAAAACAGGTGAGATGGTTGAGAAGATTACCGTGAATTTTTATCTTAATGATGCCGGTATAAAGGAAAAGCAGGCAGCTTACGAGAGTGTTATGAAAGTTAAGGATATAAAGGTTGTAAGCGGTGCGCCTCATAATATAGAGGTGAATACAGCAAATTGTGATAAGGGTGAGGGGATACTTAAGCTTTGCGAACTTCTCAAAGTGAGCCCCGATAAAACCTGTGCAGTGGGCGATGATATCAATGATTATGATATGGTTAAAAAGGCGCATTTTGGTATTGCTATGGGAAATGCAGTTCAGGAAGTGAAGGATATTGCGGATTTTATTACCAAATCAAATGAGGAAGATGGAGTAAAATATGCAATTGAGCGCTTTATTGGTTGATTTTATAAAATAAATGTGGTAACATTTAATCGCTGTGAACCTAAGGAATACTATGTTTAAAGGATATGTTTTTCTTAAATGCTTAAGTTTAGGGACTTTAAGAATAGGATATAACTTAAATATAAGGGTGACCGGCAAACAGTTAATTTGTATTTTGCCCGCGTGACGTAAGTTTAAAGTTACGGAGCAATCATTTTAAGTAGTGTTATATTGCTTATTAAAAAGGAGAGAGTGTTATGGCTAAGTACAGTGAAATGTCAAAAGAAGAGCTTGAGGCTTTGGTTAAGTCTTTAAGTGAAGAGTACAAGAAGTACAAAGATAAGGATTTAAGTCTCGATATGAGTCGCGGAAAGCCTTGCAGAGAACAGTTGGATCTTTCCATGGGAATGATGGATGTTCTTACATCAAATGATGATTTAAGCTGTGAGGATGGCACGGATTGTCGAAATTACGGTACACTTTCAGGTATTCAGGAGGCTAAGGTGCTTCTTGGAGATATGATGGAGAATCACCCTGATAATATTATTATTTATGGAAATTCATCCTTAAATGTTATGTATGATACGGTTGCAAGAGCTATGACACACGGTATTATGGGACATACACCTTGGTGTAAGCTGGATAAGGTTAAATTCTTATGTCCTGTACCGGGATATGACAGACATTTTGCCATTACCGAATATTTCGGTATCGAAATGATTCCGGTTCAGATGGATGAGAACGGTCCTGATATGGATGAGGTTGAGAGGCTTGTTTCTTCGGATGAGTCCATAAAGGGTATCTGGTGCGTTCCTAAATATGCTAATCCTACAGGAACTTCCTATTCCGATGAGGTAGTACATAGATTTGCACGTTTAAAGCCTGCAGCTCCTGATTTTAGAATATTCTGGGATAATGCTTACGGTATCCATCATTTATATGATGACAGACAGGATTATATCGTTGAGATTCTTGCTGAATGTAAGAAGGCAGGAAATCCTGATATGGTTTATAAATTTGCTTCAACTTCCAAGATTACATTTCCGGGAAGCGGTATAGCATCTCTTGCTACATCACTTAATAACCTTGAGGATATTACAAATCAGCTTAAGAATCAGACTATCGGTCATGATAAGGTTAATCAGCTTCGTCATGTTCGTTTCTTCGGTGATATTCACGGAATGACCGAGCATATGAGAAAGCATGCCGATATTATCCGTCCTAAGTTTGAGGCGGTTGAACAGATTCTTGAAGAGAACCTTGGTGGTCTTGGAATCGGTGAGTGGACAAAGCCAAATGGTGGTTATTTTATCAGCTTTACATCTATGGAAGGTTGCGCTAAGGAAATTGTTTCAATGTGCAAGAAGGCCGGTGTTAAGATGACTGATGCCGGTGCTACATGGCCATATCATAAAGATCCATATGATTCAAATATCAGAATTGCACCTACATATCCGCCGATTGATGACTTAAAGCTTGCTGCACAGTTATTTACGCTTTGTACAAAGATTGTATGTGCTAAGAAGTTACTTTCCCAGATGTAAAAAAAATAAAACAAAAATATATTGAAAATATATTTTTGTTTGATTTTCATTAAAAATCTATTTTTATAATTGGCGTTAATATAATTAATATAATGGATTAAAATCCATTTTTATAATTGACGTTAATATAATTAATATAATAGATTAAAATCCATTTTTATAATTGACGCTCATATGAATTGATTAAAAATTCAACAAAATATAACTACAAATACGGAGGCTTACAGGCAAGTCTTTTACATAGGCATTGCTTGTAAGCTTTAATATTGATTATAGTATAGTGTTGTAAGAAATACTTCCGGATAATGTATTGATCACGTTTTAAATGAAATACTAAATAGTAATTAATGATAAAACCAAGTAAATGACGGTTTTGGGTTTAAAAAGCATTTAATTCAGAAATAATTATTTTTAAAATATAAATACAAAAGATTACTAAAAAATATCAACAGATCAGGACTTTAAAATGAATTTAAAAGAATTTAAAGAAGGCCTCAGGGATGGTGTTCCGATTGGACTCGGATACCTTTCGGTTTCATTTACATTTGGAATCATGGCCGTTACAATGGGCTTTTATTGGTGGCAGGCGGCCCTTATATCTATGACCTGCCTTACTTCTGCAGGACAATTTGCAGGAATATCAATTATGACATTTCCGGCGCATTATATAGAAATGCTTATTTCACAGCTGACAATAAATCTCAGATATTCCTTTATGTCAGTTTCATTGGCTCAAAAGACATCTGATAAATTTAAAGGGATATTCAGATGGATTTTTGGCTTTATAATCACCGATGAAATATATGCTGTTGCAGTTTCTAGAAAAGAAATCTCCAGAAGCTATTTTTTTGCTTTGGGAATTATTCCATACATTGGCTGGGCAACGGGGACGATAACCGGAGCACTTTTGGGAAGTGTGTTGCCACAAGCTTTGATGAGTGCTTTAAGTGTCGCAATTTACGCTATGTTTATTGCAATTGTGGTGCCTGATATGAAGGGAAATAAAGCAATTTCAATTGTTGTTGCCATTGCTGTTATATTAAGCTCGATGTTTTATTATATACCGGGATTAAATAAAGTTCCGACCGGTATAACCATCAGTGTATGTGCAATAGTTTCAGCTCTAATAGGAGCTGTGCTTTTCCCGATAGAGGAAGAAAAGGAATCAGTTAAAGAATAGATAATAATTTTGGAGAATGAATGATGAATAATACTCAGTTTTTTATATATTTATTAATAATGGCAGGCTCTACGTATCTTATCAGGGCGATACCATTTGCGATGGTAAAGGAAAAGACGGAAAATAAAATCGTTAAATCCTTTCTTACCTATATTCCTTATGCAGTTCTTAGTGCCATGACATTACCTGCGGTATTCTATGCACCAAACAGCATAATCGCCGCTGTATTCGGAGTTTTGGTAGCTGTGGCGCTTTCTCTTAAAAATAAGGGACTTTTGTTTGTAGCAGTCTTTTCATGTCTTGCGGTATTTGTCGCAGAGTATATTTTAAAGGCGTTCTAATCGAATATATACTTGCCTATTTCTTTGTTTTCATATATAATTAATCTATATGCAATGAACGACAGACTATGATTTTTGATGCGTGATTTTAGTGAAACCTCTATGGCATATTTTTGTCTGCGCATTAATCATTTAATTGGAGGTAGTTATGGACGTTAGTCAATATTTAGAAATGTTTATAGATGAATCAAAGGAACATATACAAACTCTGAGTGATGAATTGATGGTTCTCGAGAAAGAGCCCGAAAATATTGATACCATCAATGAGATTTTTCGTGCGGCACATTCATTAAAGGGAATGGCCGGAACCATGGGATATAAGCGTATGCAACGTCTTACCCATGATATGGAGAATGTATTTCAGGAGATTAGAAGCGACAACATGAAGGTTGTGCCTGAACTTGTTGACGTTCTTTTTGATGCCCTGGATGCAGTTTCTAATTATCTTGATAATATTATAGAAAGCGCCGATGAGGGCGTTGAAGAAAATGAGGGCATTATAAATGCCTTGAATAAAATTGTAGAGAAAGCAACCGGAAAGAGTAATTCTTCGGAAGAAAGTACCGTTACTAAACCTGTAAATTCTGACAATAAATCATCTGAAAGCAGTTCTGATAAAGCTCCGGCTGATAATTCAAATACTATAAACGGTTCCGGTAACAATACTCCTTCGGATAATAACTCCGATAATCCGTCAGGTAATGATGATGGACATGATTATAGAAATATCAGATTAAGCGAGTTCGAGAAGAAGTCCTTTAGGGATGTTATCGAAGATGGAACTTATCTGCTTGGATTAACCGTATATTTAAGTACTTCCTGTGTTCTTAAATCGGCCCGTTCCTTCCTGGTATTTAAGGTTTTGGAGGATAACGGAGAAGTGCTTAAATCGGTTCCTAATATTCAGGATATAGAAGATGAAAAGTTCGACTTTGATTTTTCCGTTATATATTTATCAAATGTACCGGCAGACAAGATACAATCCCTGGTTCGGAATGTTTCCGAAGTGGAAAGGGTCTGTGTAGGTGATGTAATTGATATGGTGGAGGATAGACCTAAGGAAGAAAAGAGTTCTTCCGAGGCTCCTTCAAATAAAGATATTTCAACACATAATAAGGATGAAAATGTTTCTAAAGGACATAGTGAGGAACATAATACCAATAAGACTTCAGATGCCGATAAGAAGGTTGTTGTAATGCACGAGGGAGGTGCTCAGGCTCAGGTAAAGGAAAAGAGCAGCGATAAGTCAGGTAAGAGTGCCAAATCCAGTGTGGGAAGGACAGTTCGTGTTGATATTGAAAAGCTGGATGATCTAATGAATCTGGTGAGCGAGCTAATTATCGCAAAGAATGGTCTTGTTTCCATTAATTCAAACAGAATTACGAATAATCCTGCCGATAATATATTTAATGAGCAGATTGAATATCTTGAATCGGTTACTACCAACCTTCATGAATCGGTTATGAAGGTCAGGATGGTACCAATTGAGACTATATTTAGCCGTTTTCCTAGGCTAATGAGAGATTTAAGCAAGAAACTGAATAAGAAAATAGAATTTCATGTATCCGGCGGTGAGACGGAACTTGACAGAACTGTTATTGACGAGATCGGTGATCCTCTTCAGCATCTTTTGAGAAATGCAGCTGACCACGGTCTGGAGACCACTGATGAGCGAATCAAGAGTGGAAAAACCGAAGAAGGAAATGTATATCTCAATGCTTATCAAGTCGGCAATAACATTGTCATCGAGGTTAAGGATGACGGAGCCGGCATGAATTTGGATAAAATAAAGAAGAAGGCTATTGAAAAGGGCTTGGTTACCGAGGAAGTAGCCGAGATGATAAGTGATGAGGAAGTTGTTGATTTCCTGTTTAAACCGGGCTTTTCAACCGCTGATAAAATTTCGGATATATCCGGGCGCGGCGTCGGTCTGGATGTAGTCAAGACAAAGATAGAAGAGCTTGGTGGTAGTATAGAATGTAAAACAGTTTTTGGGGAAGGCACTACATTTGTAATAAAACTTCCTTTGACACTTGCTATTATTCAAACTCTTATGGTTGAACTGAAAGATGAAAAATATGCTATTCCTTTGGGCAATATACAGACCATAGAAGATATACCTCATGAGGATATAAAGCATTTACGCGGCAAAGAGGTTATAAACTTAAGAGGCCGTGTAATTCCTATTATAAGACTTAATGATGTTTTGGAAGTTCCTGATAACGGTTTTGTGCCGGAAAGCCTGACAGTTGTTATCGTTGAAAAGGGTGACAGGGTAGCAGGTCTTGTTGTGGATAATCTGGTCGGACAGCAGGAAAGCGTTATAAAGCCTATCGGAGATTACATAAGCGGTAGCCGGGCAATCGGCGGTGCTACAATCCTGGGTAATGGTGAAATAGCATTGATATTGGAGGTTAATGCTTTATTTTAGTAAATGAACCGATACCTGTGTTTTGGAAATTTTAAGCAAAATGCGTTATATTTTCTTATATTTATACTGAACAGGAGTGATATGCTATGGATTATAATATAAATGAAATTCAAAATATTGAAAATGATTTATCAGGTATTGAATATGTAATGATTAAAGTTGGCGATGAAATGTTTGGTATAAACATTGCATATATAGATAATATCGTTAGATATCAGAAGTTTACGAGAGTACCTAAGGCTCAAAGTTATTTCAAGGGAGTGATTAATCTGCGTGGTGAGATTATATCTGTTATGAGCCTTCGTTTGAAGCTGGGACTTCCGGATGATAAAATTACAAAAAATACCCGTATTATTATTGTAAAACCGGAGGAAGAGACGCAGATAGGTATAATTGTGGATGAAATAAAGGAAGTAATCGAGTTATTTGATAAAGATGTGGAAAAGAATGTTAATTCCAATCCTGACGGAGGGGATGTAAAGGTTTCTTATGTTGACGGTGTCGGTAAATACGGTAATTTATTGGTTTCATTGATTAATATAAGAAATCTTATTATAGATAAGGATATGGTGAGCGTATGATTGAGAATCAGGATGGTGGGAATCCTAGAATTGATAATCAGATGTTTCTTGATGTATTAAGTGAAATAGGAAACATAGGTGCAGGCAATGCAACTACTGCATTGGCGAGCATGATTGATAAAAGAATTGATTTAAGTGTGCCTAAGAGTGATTTCGTTGGGCTGTCCGAGATTTCGGACATTGCCGGTGGCGCAGAAGAGATAGTTGCCGGAGTTTATATTGAGGTAAATGGTGAGATAGACGGCGTTATGATGTTTATTGCCGACATTGAGACAGCCAGAATGCTTGTAAATGCTGTGATGATGGATTCAGGTAAGGACAGGGAAGCGCATTTTCCGGGATTTACGGATATTGAATTATCGGCACTTACCGAGGTGGGAAATATAATTTCCGGGGCTTATCTGACAGCTATTTCCTCACTTTTGGGTATGACTATAAAACCTACGGTTCCTTTGTTGAGTATAGATATGGCAGGAGCGATTCTAAGTGTTCCTGCTATAGAATTCGGTAAACAGGGCGATTATGCCCTTCTGATTGAATCTCAGTTTAATTTGCAAAATATCAGTGTTAATGGATATTTTGTGTTGATTCCGTCTGAGGATTCATATAAAAATATTTTGAAAAAGCTTGGTATAGAGGGCTAGATAGTATTTACTTAAACGGAGTTTCTCTGCGTATATTTGCAGTAAGTTAAAGCGGATTAAAGAACGTCCGTTTTACAATGTATCGGTGGGAAGTTTATTACAATGGATTTAATAAATATTTGATTAACAGGTTTGATGTTAATTATTTGGATATGATGCAGGAGATTGATATGAGTAACATAATCAGGGTTGGTATGGCATATGTCCGGGTTTGTAAAGCGCCGGACAGGTTAACAACCTTAGGACTGGGCTCATGTGTGGGAATTGTTTTATATGACACG
>JAILOA010000137.1 GCA_024691065.1 Lachnospiraceae bacterium
TCTATAATCCAAATAAATGTCGGTTTCCAATATATGCTATGCAAAATACCTTTTAATGCTTCATAAGTAGGAATTTGATAGCTGAATTTTTCTCCACCGACTCTTGTTACAGGATCTGAAAACAAAGCATAATCCCCCTTAACTTCAAACTCAACATTGTTTCTGTGAATCATCTTTCACATCACCTCCTATATAATATAAAATTGTCTGTTTCAAATTCCTACGGAACATCTAATCCATAAGTATTATCATATGCTCTTGTATTCAAATAATATATTTTTTCATCTAACAAATAAAACAATATACCATTATCCAACAATGCTTCCTTTCGATAATCATATATACCAATCGTATATTCTTTTAATTCTTTAATTAATTCAAATATAACAGATAAATTGTATGGATTATTCTCAACCAACATTTCTAATTGTTTTAATTTTATTTCAGCATCTCCGTATGGAACTATTACATCAAGTGTATTATTATCAAAAACCGAAAAAACTTTTCCCATTGTTAAAAATGGTTGATGTAATAAGTATTTACTATCTTCTTTAGAAAACTCATTTATATTTGCCCATAAATTTGCTAATCCTAACTCATCACCTTGCTTACTATATTTAAAAGGATATCCAAGAATGGGATTTTTACCACTGCCTGCCTCATAATACAATCTATTAAAGAAATCAGAAATTGATTTTTCACCTAAAATATCATCATTTTTATATAACACAGATTGAGTAGCATCTTGAGCCATCTTGATGTCAGGGAGATTTTTTAATTTTTCATTTTTGAACTTGAATAAATATACTGTACCACCATTTAAATACTCTCCGCTCCTATTGCATCTGCCTGCTGCCTGAGCTAAATTATCTAACCCCGCCAAAGCTCTCACAACTGCTTCAAATGAAAAGTCCACTCCGGCTTCAACTAATTGTGTAGAAACACAAACGATTTTTTTTATTTGTTTGCCCTGTTTTAAATTATTTTGTAATTTAGTTAATTTTATATTTAATTCATCCAATACATCTTTTCTATGTTTCTTGCACATCAAAGTAGATAGGTGATATAAATCTATATCTCCCCTGTCACTCAACAATTTAAAAATTTCAAGAGCCTCTTTCTTTGTATTCGTTATTACTAATACTGAACTATGCTGATTAATAATATTTGAAAAATATTCATTATAATCACTAGTATCAAGGCCATAAGGAGTAACATCATTTATAATTTTAACTCTATCAAAAACCTTTTTTTCTTCCTCATTAAGTATAACCATATTAGGTTTTTTAGAATAGTTTAATTTCCATTTAACCTCATCAAAACAAGGCTGTGTAGCTGATGATAACACAATTGAACAATTACAAAACTCACTCAAAAAATTCATCGCCATATTAAACATTAATACTGTTTTTTTAGGCAAAGACTGAATTTCATCTATTACAATTACACTATCATTAAATGCTTGAAATCGTCCGATTGCAGATGTCTTATAAGAAAATAAAACATTTAAAAACTGGACCATTGTTGTAATAATAATCGGACTGTCATAAGTTGTAGTTAATAACTCATAATAATCCAGTTCTCCTTCTTTAACCTCTTCATTTACAACATTCGAATGATGTTCAAGTACAATATCTTCATCCTCTACATAATCTTTTATAACTTCAGCATTTTGATCCAAAATAGCTAAAAGTGGAATAATGAAGAAAATACGTTTTTTATTATATATTTTTGCATGTGTTAAACTATATCTTAATGAACATAATGTTTTACCTCCACCCGTTGGAATATCCATAATGTTTATTCCTGAAGGATTTTTTGCAAACTCATAACATTGGTTGGAAATACTATTTCTAACCTTGTTAATATCTGAATTTAAATCAAATTTACTAATTTTATCTTCAAAATATATACACTGTTTATCCCATATACTATCAGTGTTTACAGACATTTTTATTTGATTGGTAAATTCTATTGTATCCTTTCTATCAGCATATATAACAGCTGATAGTATCATTCTGCATATCATACTAATCATAAAAAAAATAGAACTTTTCCCATTTTCGATTCCTTTGTATCTATTCATAAGTTTATTAAAGAAATCTTTTACTTCATTAATGGCACTATCTATATTGTCAGAAATATCCTCCTCACTTACTACTTCATCTATAAAATTTTTTACAGACTCATCATAGTATATAGCGTCACGATTTTTTGACAACCTCTTTTCAAAACCATTATTTCCTTCTAAATCACAACAATCAAACAGTCCATGATGTGAACCTATTGCAAATGATAGTATTTCAGCAGTTAAACACTTATACCTATCATCCTTAGTAGAAAGAATATGATATTTTTCCAATAAATATATAACACCGGCAAATGTATGATTTACAGACCCCCTTACAACTTTCTCTCCATTATACCCTTTAATCAAATAGTCCTGAAATTCTTCTTTTGCTTTTCCCATATCATGAAGAATACCAGCCAAATAAGCACACGACTCGAATCCGGTACCTTTTAAAGCATCTTTCGCATAATTAGCTGTATTCAGACTGTGTTCCTTCAATGATTGCTTAACTTCTTCACCTTGCTTATCTTTTGTAATATGAGCTAACATCTTTAACTCCTCTCTTTTTTTATCAAGAACAACTTTTATTTAAGTACCACGTAATCAATACTAAAATTTTATCATAAATATTTTAGTATTTCAATATTAGTATTTGTTTGAGTCCGTTTCTTGGGACTCATTCACACACAAAAAAAAGAGCCATACCTAAGCATAGCTCCATTTTATAAATGTTAAATAATAATATCCTTTACTAATACCTACCCTACATTCCCCTATACTTTCCAAGCACCCATTTTCCGGTTGTGGACAGGTCTGAATCCGTAAATCCGCCGGTCTTTTTGCAGGATGGCTTAAGCAGGGATGCTGCCTCGTCCTTATTACAAAGGCTCCAGGCCATGCATGATAAATTATTCTTGTTGATAAACTTGAACCACTCATTTGCGGAACTCTTATCCAGATTACCGTTACCGGAAGCATCGCAGATACTGAATTCGCTCACAAAAATAGGCAGACCATTGTCAAGCGCCGTCTGAGCCTTATTTCTAAGGTCATCCTTATGAGTAGCCGCATAGAAATGCAGTGCATACATTACATTTTTCACGCCCTTAAGCGGACTTTGGGATACTACATCCACGTCCTGGCTCCAGGTCGGTGTACCAACGATTATCACTGCATTTTTATCATTTTTCCTGATAGTTTTAATAATTCTGTTTGCATAAGGCTTAATGTCACC
>JAILOA010000148.1 GCA_024691065.1 Lachnospiraceae bacterium
TCCGAAACCAAATCGTGTATTTTTTCCTATTTTAGTAATTTCACCTGCCAGGAGAATATCTAACACTTCTTCAGTTACATTTGAAAGTTCCATAAAACCTACAATTCCCTTGAGGTTCATACTTTGTGCTTGCACATTAGAGTAACGCTTAACAGTTACATTTCTACTCCTCTCGGAAATCATATTTGGAATTTCGAATTCCCTAAGTTCTTCACTTTCAATCCCCTCAAATAATTGGAACATATAGATTCTTCTTGCGGCAGCTCTAATTATTGCTTCGGGCTCAAAGTTATATATTACCTTACCCTGAAATTTAATGTAACAAGGTGATTTAAATATAATTTTAAAATCTTCCTGCATATTAAGCTCTTCTCTACGCTCACGAATATATTGGTTTATGTCCTCAACCAAAATATTAGAGTTATCTATCTGACCCTCGGACATTATCTTTTCATGCTTTCTGTTAGAAACAGACTCAACGGCGAACGAAACATTTTCCTTTCCAAGTCCAATTAATCCAAAATTATGTAGTGCCTCCAAAACAGGTGTGAACAATGACACCGTGTCTCCGTAAAAAATTATTGTGAAATAGGTATAGTCTCCCTCTTCCACATAGGTTCTCCGATCATAACAATTCAGCGTAAATCCTTCGCTTTCGACATCTGTCACAAAATCAGGTTTAATCTTATACTTAGCATACATTACATTTTGAACTATGCATCTTGATTGGCATATGCAATCCCGGCAAGTTGTTTTGTCGTCAGCAAAGTGCTCCGGTAGCACGCAAAACATTTTGGAAAGAGTCTGTCCAAGTCCTCCTCGAAGAGCTGATGATTTTTTTTCCGGCACTTCGCCGGACTCCAAATATCTTATTTTAAATTCTAATAAAGAAAAATGAAATCCTTTCATAGAAATCTCCTAATCAAAAAATTAAGGACCTGTGTATAAAGCAGTTTATACAACGAGCCCTTTTATTACATTATACTCTCTGCTCAATTTACATTTATTAACGTTTTACTTTGTTCAGATTATATCATAAAAAATGGTATTTTAACAATATATTTTCATTTAGCTATTCTATTTTATTTTTTACTCTTTTTCTTTGCAGGTCTTCCCTCTCCGCCTTTTGACTTGTTATATGCAGGGTTATGCTGTGCAATCTTTTTTCTTTCATGTTCCCTTCTGGTGTCAGAAACCGACCTTCCATCAGCCACCTGCCACTCAAAAGATCCTCCTGCGTTCATTCCGTTAGCTAACTTCCCGTTACGTAAATGCTGGTACATCCTACGGCGTAAATTATTTGTCTCTCCTACGTAAGTTATAACGCCCATTATATTCCTAATCCTATATTCTCCCGGCAGCTCAGGTGGATAATTTCCCGTATGTGTTTCAGGCCAATATTTGTTGGGTCTCCCCGGTTTATATATTCCCATATAAATCACCTTCCTTTCCTGCTATCTACAATAACGGTTATTATTTCTATTACAATTGGCGCACAAATCTTCACAACCTTCAATACATTTCCCATATTAATTACCTACCTTTCCTAGTCTTGATTACTACAGTAACTACCTTTATTGCTATTGGAACACATACTTTTATTACTTTTAAAACCTTATCCATATCAATCACCTTCCTTTCATATTATTCATCGTCATCATCCATATTTTCAGCCAAATAAACTACTACATCAACTATTGCATGTCCAAGAATCTTAATTATCTCACCCATATCAATCACTCTCCCTTCTTATTATTCATCGTCATCATCCATATTTTCAGCCAAATAAACTACTACATCAACTATTGCATGTCCAAGAATCCTAATTATCTCACCCATATCAATCACTCTCCCTTCTTATTACTGATAACTGCAGCTACTATTTCTATTACTATCGGTGCACAAACCTTCAATACCTTTAAAACTGTTCCCATAGTTATATCCTCCTTAAAATTCACTTTTACATGCTCTTACCATACATAGTGTTCCAAAATTTCATTTTGTTTCCATTTTTTTGAATTTATTTAGATTTTTTTATTTGAAATTTATGTCTTCAACCTTTCTGAAATACATAGTGTTTAAAATTTTTTAAATGTTTCCGTTTTCAAAATTAATTTTCAAATTTTTATGCAAAAAAAATACGCCCTTACTCAGGCGTATTTTAAAATGTAACCAACCCCGGTTACTCTTCATTTTGCTTAATCACATTCTTGTGGGAGCCGTAAATCATCGAGAGTGCATTGAACAACATAATCAGGGAAATAACGGTACCTGTCAGGAAGTTCGCATGTGTTGTATTTACGGTTTGTTCGCCAAATGTATGGAACATCGTATTTTGCAGCACAAAGATTGAAAGAGCCGCGCCAGAAATATTGAGTTTCTTGGATGCAGCGAGGATCGGGCTGTCGCTTTTCCTGAAGGAAATCGCATTTTTGACAGCCGTTATACAATAGTAAAATGTATATGCCGCCGAAAAAATTGCGAGTGCTTTTGTGTAGTGATAGCTCAAATTTTTCACGATCATAAGGTAGCCGATTGCAGCGACCGATACATTTAAAAGAAGCATCATCACCCCACAAAGGCGTGCTGTCTTGTATTCGTATTTTTTGGCTTCATTCACGAGGTCAATGTTCCTTTTTTTCAGAATCGAGCGCATCATCATGAATCAAATCAAACCATAAAAAAGGAAATATCCGCCGAGTGCCCAGAACCAAAATGAGCGAAAATAAATACCCATCAAGATTTTTAGGTGGGTTTTCTGGTGTGTTTTTGTTCTCATTATTTAATGTGTTTTTTTTGAGGATGTTGTGCTATACTAACATATAATTATTTGATATTTTTAG
>JAILOA010000164.1 GCA_024691065.1 Lachnospiraceae bacterium
CACTGAATGAAGTATAGTCAGTGCCTCCATATGTGCTGTATTGTAACTGATATCCATTATCGTCCGTGGTGATAGTATTATTCGCGGAAGTACCACTCTCCTCCGCTTTCGCAACAGGCGTCGGCGTCCAGCTTCCGCTCGTTACTACCATCGCGAGCGACAACAGTCCGCTGATTGCTCTCCTTTTAAATTTTTTTTCCATAAATTTTGTACTCTTTACAGCCATACCTTTATTCCCCTCTCTTTAAAACAAACCATTACGGTCCTTTAGTTAAATCTATCAAACCATGTTATTTCTTTCTTAAAGCTAAATTGTATCAATCCTTAGCCGGGCTGATTATTTTCTTAAACTGATTTACATCAGTCTTTAGCCGGGCTGATTATTCCGGTCTTTCTCCATAATAAAAACCGAAAAAATGAATATTCATAATTAATTTTTAAAATGTATATTCCTATATTTTTATCATTGAACATCTATTCATATAATTACCGCACATTGATAAAACAGACAGTTAGTCCACTTTACAATTTAACATATATCCTATATTATATAACATTTTCAAGCAAAATGCAAATTTTTTATCCCGAAAAATCTTTACAATTTAATGAATTGTATGGTATAATTTAGGGACTGATACACGATACAACCCAATATATAGTGGTAATAATTATTTCGAATACATTTGTTTATAATTGTGTCAAAATGACACGTTTTTTGGGTTGTATTTTGGGGTATTCACAGGCCCGGATTTGTTTTGAAAGAATTCTTTTGTAGGAATTTACATTTTCCGGTTTTGCTTTGAAGGTATTCACAGGCCCGGATTTGTTTATGAGGGGTTTATATGCCCATTTTTATATTGATAAATTTTATATTTAATATTAAAATTACAGGGTAATAGGGTAGTAAGGTAGGTGGAAGTATATGATTTCATTAACTATAAGAATTTACAAAGATATAGATGTGGCTTTAGATGACTTATTCCTTGAATTTAAGGCTAAAGATGTTATGGTCTCTGCCGTCGATATTAACAGTGACAGCATCCCTCAATTTGGTGCCAATGAAGTGTCGGTTCTTATTTCCTCCGATGCGGATTTGATAAGACGGTCCGCTGCATTTAAAACAGATTTTATACATTTTATTTATGTCGGTGACATTTCAATAGTTTCTGATATTCTTGATGTTCTTGACGAGATTTGGCCGGGAAATATCGACTCAGAGACTTCTCATAAGTCCATTAAAAACCTGATAATACGTCTCAAGGCCGAGCATGATGCCTGGGAATATTGTTCTCTTTTGGATGCAACGATTAACAGCATCCCTGACCTTCTGTGGTATAAGCGTTTGGATGGTATTCATATGCTTGTAAATGATGTCTTTGCCAAGACTGTTCACAAGGAAAAAAGTGACATACATGGCAAGGATCATTTCTATATATGGGATGCCCCGCGTCCTGCCGAGGGTGAGGATGATTTTGCGTGCGCTGAATCCGAGGAAATTGCGATAAAATCAGGCAAAACCTATATATGCGACGAGTCGGTTTTGACCAGGGAGGGTATGAAACAGCTTACCACCTATAAAACCCCGGTTTACAATGAATTCGGGGAGGTTTTCGGAACCGTCGGCATAGGGCACGATGTCACTAACTTCTCAAATTTGGGAATTGCACTTTCCATTCTCATCGAAAATATCCCGTTCCCTATGATGATTTGTACGAACAAATGGAACATCGTGGAGTTGAACACTGAATTTAAAGAGCTTTTAGGAATAAATAATCTTAATGAGGCTGAGCTTGACAAAAAGCTTAAAACCTTTGATTTCCCTCATTGGAAAATCCAGAATTTTATTAATATACAAAATGTCATCAAGCTTCCTGACAAGGGTTCCATGACTGCTGAGGTTACTATGCAGGTGGATGGCACCCAGCACGAATACATTTACTATGAACAAAACATTTATGATTATTTTGAAAATGTTACGGGGCGGTTTGTATTTCTGACGGATGTTAGTATTAACAAGGCCTATGAGAAGGATATGTCCAATCTGGCTAATACGGATATCCTGACGGGGCTTCGTAACAGACGATATTTCTATAATTATTTGACTGAGAATCCGGGAAATATATGGACTCTTATATATTTTGATTTGGATAATTTTAAAAAGGCTAATGATATCTACGGATATGAACGTGGCGATGAGATTCTTGTTGGTACCGCGGACATCCTTAATCAGATTTTCTCGGACAGCAAGGTTTTCCGCCTGGGTGGTGATGAGTTTGCAGTCCTTATCGAGTATCCGACCGAGGACCGTAATATCAATGATCTCGTGATCAATTTAAACAAACGTATTCATGACGCCTTCAGCACCGATGAATTCGAGCTTTCCATTAGTTTCGGTATTGCGCGCAGTCGCGGAATGGATATGGATATCGATGCATTTATCCAGGAAGGCACCCGCAAGATGAGCGAGATGAAGCATAAGCATAAGGCTGAAAATGTGGTGGATGCTCCTGAGGCAACTTCTTCGGGCGATACATTTAGCGATATATCTTCGCAGAAGGAAAATGATTTCTACTTTGCTTTTGCCAAGGCGTTTGATGATTGCTACAAATTGCCACGTACCCCGAAACCTAATATGGGCACGGCGCTTAACAAACTTTGTATGATTTTGAGAATTGGCGCGGTGGACGCTACATTTTACAATACGCAATCCGACGAGCATTTGAACAAGGGCAAGCGGGCGCGTTTTTATGAATATGCTTCGATAGATTATAATCGTTTTATCGAGAAACGCAGGATTAATACCGGCTACAATGTTATTTACTACAAGATATATCAAATCGAGGGCGAGCCTGACTGGACGCTTTCCGAAATCGGGCATATCAACGAGCTGGTTAAGCTTATGTTTATGTTTAACGGACGTTCGACGATGCTTGATATTGCGGACCGACTCAATTACTATGATGCGGATTTCCACATTCCTAATCTGAAATATTTTATGAAACAGGTTAACAGTGAGATTGCGAGTGGCACAATCGGTGATTATTTCGTTGTATTCCTGAATTTAAAGAGTTTTTCTATTGTTAATAAGCAGATTGGCTTGCCGCTCGGTGATGTGGTAATGAAGAATTATGCTAAGATGCTTGATGATGCTGCCGGCCGTATGGGCTTTGTTTCAAGGGTTGGCGGTGATAATTATGTTATTTTGGGCGAGAAGGAGTGCCTGGATAAGGTGATTGACCTTTTGGACGGCGCTGATGTTTTGTTTGATGAGAAGCTTGGCGAGACTATATTTGTTTCTTCTACTGCCGGTGTATTTGTTATTCCTGAAGATAATAATTTCACTACATTCGGTGATATTATGCCTAGAATCACGATTGCCTTGCAGGTTGCCCGCAATTCATCCAATAACTGTGTATTCTTTGAGGAATGGATGTTTGAGGAGAAAGAGCGTGTCAATATGATTGATGCCAACTTCCCTCAGGCTATTAAGGATAATGAGTTTGTGGTTTATTATCAGCCTAAGATTTCTGTGAATAACTACGAGCTTTCGGGGGCTGAAGCCCTTTGCAGATGGGTCCGTAATGATAAACTCATCCTTCCGAATGATTTTATACCGCATCTGGAACAGAGCCAGAATGTTTGTATTCTTGATTTTTATGTGCTGGAAACGGTCTGCAAGGATATTCGCCGTTGGCTTGATGAGGGCAAAAATGTTGTCAGGATATCGGTTAACATATCCCGTCGTCACCTGGCGGATTCTACTTTGCTTGATCATATTCTTTCAATTGTCGATAAATACGAGGTTCCGCACAAGTACATAGAGGTGGAACTTACGGAAACTACTACTGATGTGCATTTCAGGGACTTAAAGAAAGTCGTTAACGGGCTTAATAAACATGGTATTATGACCGCGGTGGATGACTTTGGAATCGGTTATTCCTCTCTTAATCTCATCCGTGACATACCTTGGGATGTGCTGAAAATCGATAAGAGCTTCCTTCCGTTTGAGGATGATCCGAAGAGTAAGGAAAAGCGTCTGATGTTTAAGTATGTTGTTGCCCTTGCCCAGGGCCTTGGCATGGAGTGTATCGTCGAGGGTGTCGAGACGCTCGAGCAGCTGAAGCTCCTTAAGGACAACTGTTGCGACTTCGCGCAGGGCTACTTCTTCGACCGCCCGCTCCCGCTGGAGGAGTTCGAGAAGAAGCTGAGTGAAACGTCGTATAAGAGTGCGTTTTTGATGGATT
>JAILOA010000237.1 GCA_024691065.1 Lachnospiraceae bacterium
TATAACTCTTTTATGTTCTTTTACTCCGGTTCTTACAGGTTGTGGTAAAAGTGAAAAGAAGGAGACTAAAGAGGTAATTGAGGATGAAATCACAGGTATTCCGATTTGCGGACGTGATGACACCCAGGAAATTGCCGATTATATAATGACCCTTCCGAAAGAGGCTACAACCCTTGAGGAATATGAAAAGCTACATATTACACCTGATGCCTCTTTGGTACTTGAAGAGGACAGACCCGATATATTTGAAGATATTAAGAAATTCAGTAATTTGTCCGATGATGAAAATGCAGCGAGAACATTTTTGTTTTTGAATGAAAGTAACAAGCCGATTTACATTTATGTATCACATACTTCAGATGGTTACTTTATGTATGAATATGACGGATTTACGTTGGATTCAAATTCTTCCGATACTTCAAATGATTCAACGGGTTCGGGGGAGGAACCTATGGAGGCTTATGCATGTAGTTTTGATGATATTATGAGTATTGAAACCGTGGAAGGAGAGGATACCGACATAACTACATTTTATCTTGTATCAGATAAGATAGACGGTGAAGATACATTAAAAAAAGAATTGGAAGGAAACGAGTATAATTATACGGATATCTTTTGGTTGTATGATGTTAATATAGTTGAATGATATTGATTTGTTCTCTTATATTTACGGAGGAGAAAAAATGACTAAGGAGAAGAATTTAAAGGGTGGAGGATTATATAAAAAGTTAATAAAACACAGTTTTATCAGAATGATGGTGTTTTGTCTGTTTGGTATATTTGTGAATTTATTTGGCTATAGTATATCAAAATATTTTAATTTTCCAATCGGACTGGATAATATCGGTACTATCTTTTGTGCTGCGGTCGGTGGTTATTTACCGGGTATTTTTGTTGGCTTTGCTACCAATATGCTTGAGGGGATTTTTGTCAGCAATGCTATATATTATGCCCTTTTTAATATTCTTATTGCTATTGTTACGACCTTTTTTGTTCAAAAGGGATTAAGTAAAAAGTTACCGTTTTTTTTGCTTTACATTGTTGCACTTACGGTTTTCGGGGGTGTTCATGGAACTGCCATATCCTGGTTTATAGAGGATCATTATGAAGATGTCATATCTAATCCTTTAGCAAAAAGTATTTATGATATGGGTGAAGTTAGTGAGTATGTATCCAGTCTTATCTCACTTGTTTTGTTTGACATTTTTAATAATATCATTGCCGTTATAATTGTTTTTGTGGGAATTAAACTGATTCCGGGTAAGATAAAGAGATATTTAAAGTTTGACGGATGGCAGCAGACTGAATTATCGGATATTGAAAAGAGGGAAATGCTAAAAAGTGACAGTAAGGCCTTGTCGCTCAGAACGAAAATTCTGGTGCTTTTAATATTTGCATCCTTCTCCATAGCTATTGCCGCGGCTGCAATAAGCTATATTTTATATAGAAATTCCAATATTGAAACCAATACAAATCTGGCTAAGGGAACTGCTGACATAGTCAGAGATGCTTTTATTGCACATGGTCTGAGTGACAGAGTGGATGAACTTGAAAAAGAAGGAGATAAGGCTCAGGGGTATAAGGAGTTCGAGGATATTTTATATGATGTAAAAGAAAGTTCTCCTAATGTTGAATATGTATATATTTATAAGATAGAAAAAGACGGTTGTCATGTAATTTTTGATTTGGATACAGAGGATTTTGAAGGATCTGATCCCGGAACCGTTGTTGAGTTCGATCCATCATTTGAAAAATATCTTCCGGATTTGTTTGCAGGTAAGGAAATAGAGCCTATTATATCAAATGATTCCTATGGATGGCTTCTTACGGTTTATAATCCGGTTTATGACACTGATGGTAATATCGCATGTTATGCCTGCGTTGATATTTCAATGAATCTTCTTACGGCAAACAGTTTTAGTTATTTTGCGAAGCTTATTTCACTGTTCCTCAGCTTTTTTATAGTTATTCTTGCTATTGGTCTCTGGGTTGCCGAATATAATATTATTTTACCTGTAAATACTATTGCAAAGAGGGCCGGAGCATTTGCATATGATACTGAAGAAGAACGTGATAAGAGCTTAAAGAGTATTAAGGACATTAAGATAAAAACCGGTGATGAAATTGAAAATCTCTATGATGCTGTCGTTAAAACTACTATGGACAGTATGCATTATGTTACCGATTTACAGCATAAAAATGAAACCATATCACAGATGCAGAATGGTATAATCCTTGTTCTTGCCGATATAGTCGAAGGCAGGGATGAGGATACGGGTGACCATGTCAGAAAAACTGCATCTTATACCAAGATTATTATGGATGGTTTAAAGAAACACGGTTATTACCTGGATCAGCTTACGGATGAATTTATGTACAATGTTGTTAACTCGGCACCTCTTCACGATATCGGCAAAATTAATATTTCAGATACTATTTTAAATAAACCGGGACGTCTTACCGATGAAGAGTTTGAAATAATGAAAACTCATACTACAGCCGGAAGGGCAATATTGGACAGGGTTATCAGTGAGGTTCCTGAAATTGGTTACCTGGAAGAAGCTAAAAATCTTGCTACATATCATCATGAAAAGTGGGATGGCAGCGGTTATCCGGAAGGGCTTAAGGGAGAAGAAATTCCTCTTTCGGCCCGTATCATGGCTGTGGCAGATGTGTTTGATGCTCTGGTTTCACCGAGATGTTATAAAAAGCCATTTAGTTTTGAAAAGTCAATGTCAATAATTCAGGAGGATGCAGGTACACATTTTGATCCAAAGATCAGTGAAGTGTTTGTGGATGCCTCGGACGAGGTTTTGAGAATTATGGATATTTTCAGAAGAATAAATGAACAGGGAATATAATTATAAATATAAAAGAAACCCGGAAATCCGGGTTTCTTTTTTGCTTTCGTTGTTCGATTTTATTATAAATAATTCTTAATTAGCTGGCCTTTTCATCTAAAACTGAAGTACAATGAGGGCATCTTGTAGCTTTGATATCGATTTCGCTCTGGCAGAAAGGACATTTCTTTGTTGTAGGAGCAGCTTCTTCTTTTTTCTTTCCGATTGACATAGCTTTGTTCATAGCTTTCAACATAAGGAAAAGAACAAATGCAACGATTACAAAGTTAATAATTGCAGAAATGAGTGCACCAAGATTGATGGATTGTCCCTTAATAAGAGGGATAACAAAGCCGGTAACTTCAGGACTTCCGATACAACCGATAATCGGATTGATTACATTCTCCGTAAAAGCGGTAATAATAGCTGTAAAAGCTCCACCTATGATTACACCGATAGCCATGTCCATAACATTTCCCTTAAGGGCAAATGCTTTAAATTCCTCTAAGAATTTCTTCATTTTAGAACCTCCTGTTAATGAAATTTTGAGCTGACGTTCATAATGTCTAAATTCGTCATACTTAACAATAATTATAAATTAAAACAGATGTTCTTGCAAGTATTTATTTGGGTTTCAATTTGGTTTTCGATTTGGCATTTTTATATAGTTTTAAATTATAATTGAAACGAAGTGTCAACTATTGGTTATTTTAAATGAGATAGTATTATTCAGGGATATTTTTTTGAAAATTGTGTGAAGATTTCTGTGTTGATATAAGAAGGAAAAATTGAGAGAAAATTGTCTGATTTAATAAGTATTAATACATAGAAAAACCACAATTTTATTGTTGTAATTATATATAAAATGTTGTAAAATATTTAATGTTTG
>JAILOA010000166.1 GCA_024691065.1 Lachnospiraceae bacterium
AAA
The DNA here is from genome assembly GCA_024691065.1 of Lachnospiraceae bacterium. GTDB lineage: Bacteria > Bacillota > Clostridia > Lachnospirales > Lachnospiraceae > JAEEJA01. Next base: position 4 of record JAILOA010000166.1, read on the forward strand.
TCTTTACTGTTTATTTAGCTTAAATAATATCTTTACAGCTTATTCAACTTAAATAAAATCTTTACTGTTTATTTAGCTTAAATAAAATCTTTACAGTTTATTTAACTTAAATAAAATCTTTACAGCTTATTCAACTTAAATAATATCTTTACAGTTTATTTAACTTAAATAAAATCTTTACTGTTTATTTAGCTTAAATAACATCTTTACAGTTTATTCTACATTAAATAAATTCTTTAAAGCTTATCTAACTTAAATATTGTCGTTTAAGCTTTCTGGAGAGCTTTCCGTTATCTACCCTGCAGAATACCCTGGTATAATAAGTAAATCCGTTCTGGGTTATTCTGGCGGTTAAATGAACGAATCCGCCTCCTATACCTTCTACCCAGCATACAGCCTTTTGACCGGTCTGCTTCCAGCTAAGAATATTAAGATTTTTCGATTCATTTACATATTGATCCGGAATATAGAAATCAATTGCAGCATCCGATGCAATATTGGTAAATACAAGTTTTGTTTTCTTTCCGGAAGCAATTCGTCTGTAAACATTGAATTCCGGCAGATTACCGCTCATCTTGGTAAGAGCCTTACGCTTTAAATTGAAATTACGGCTGATTCTTGAGCTTTTTGGAATAACCTTAACATTTATAAGAACTTTATAATAAGAGCCGTTTTGTATTACAAAAGCCTTTATTTTTGTTCTTCCGCATTTCTTGCCTCTTATAACACCTTTTTTATTAATTGCCGCAACTTTTTTATTGGTTGAGCGGTATTTATAAACAGCAGTCTTACTAATACCCCGAACATTAATTCTAAATTTGGCTCCCTGGACTACATTTTTCTTCATCTTTAAGACCGGAACCTTTTTTATGACGGTAGTATTATCATAAGGAACTACATTTATTGTGAATTCCTGAGTAGTACCGTCTGCATTGGTAATTACAATCTTATATTCACCCGGTTTAAGAGATGCAATATAGTCTTTTGAAATTACAAGGATACCGTCTTTTACGGTAAATAAATTTGTAGGTAAATCTTCACCGTTAATAGAGACATTGCTAATTGTTCTTGTAGGATCTACATATTGGGTTATATCCGTTGGATTTGAAATATCAAATATTCTGTTTTGCGGAGCAAATGTAGATGCCGGCTTTGGTGTTTCGGTTACAACCGGAGCAATGGTTACCAAAGGAGTAGGTGCAGGAGCCTCAGTATTAATATGAACTTCAGGTGTGTTTGTAGCCGGTGCTAATGTATAAACCGGTACCGGAGTATTAGTTTCAACAGGTTTTGTTGTAACAATAGGAGCCACAGTTTCATTGATTTCTTCAGAAGTCGGTTCAGGTGTATTAACATCAATTGTGGCATCAGGAGTCGCACTTAACTCAGGTAAATAAGGTGAGACGGTTTCTTCCGGAACTTCCGAAACCTCTGGAACTTCCGAAACCTCAGGAGTTTCTGAAACTTCAGGAGCATTTGATTCAACAACTTCGGTTTCAACCGGTTCCACGGTTGGCTCTTCGGTTTCAACCGGTTCTTCGGTTATAACAGGCTCTTCGGTAACTAATGATTCATCATAGATTGTAATCGTCGGAGAAGTACCGGCCTGTAGGATTTTATTCGGATTCCAGATATCATATGACCTGTAATCATATGTATATATAATATTTACGGAATATGGAGTATTATATTCCATACCTTCCGTTGTACGCATCATAGGTACGGACTGGCCGTCAACATATTCAATATCAAATTCTTTTAATAAAAATTCATCTTCCGGAACCAGTCTCCAAATGCTTGCATTTTTTATACTCAAATTAGTTAATGTTTCATAATTTGAATAATCAAATACATTTTCATTATCTATTATTACTTTTACTTTATAAAGATCCAGGATTGCCTTAAGGTAATCGGTATTGGCAGCGCTGTTAACAGTAGCGGAAGGGGAGTAGTTATATTTATTATATAATGCTACGGCCTCATCCATAGTTACATATGCATTATCGGAAACAACTGTTACTACATGGTCTCCGGCCTGGTATGTATCAACATTATCACTGATATGAGCTGTAATTACTGCTTCATTATCCCAAGTGATTGAATCTGAATTTCCTTTGATTGTTAATGTAACATCACCTGCTTTTTTTACATTGTTTAAAGCAGTTACATCAACGGTTGTATATTTACTTAAAAGGCTTGTTACATCGTTGTTATCTGATGTAATACTTAGATTTGAAAGGTATTTTACAATTGTATCCGTAGCATTTTTAGCATCCGATAAACTAATATAAAAGTCATTTGCATTAATTGCAGCGGTTATGTTTTCAACTTTTATACCTGTTGTATTATCCAATGCATTGCTATTTGAAGTATTTACAACATTCTGTCCAACATAAATGCTTCCGGTATATTCTGTACTGTTATTATTTGCACTTACTTCGCAAATGATATCTTTTCCGGATAAGAATGCTTCGACTTCATAGGATGATGAGGTAGCACCCGGAATCTTTACCAATGTTTTTTTATTATCGGTTGTATCAATGTAATACCATTGATAATTGCAAGGCTCATTAACTTCGGTATCATTAGAATTATCCTTTGTTGCAAATATATCATCAATATAAATTTTATCGCCTACATTGAGAGATTTATTACCAATTTCAGTTCCATCTTCCGAGTAGATTGTGGCTGTTGTAATCGGCAGGAGATTTAACGCGTTTAAAACATCTACACCTGTTGTATCATCGGATGTTTCGGAAGAATTAAGTCCTGCGTAAACAGTTCCGGTATAATCTTCTCCGTCATAGGATGCATCTGTGATTTTTACGCGTATTTTCTTTCCGATATCGGAAGTTACAGGTGTATAGGAAGGTGAGTTTGAATTTTTTATATCCGACCAGGTGCCGCTTTCATCGCATATCTGCCATGTATATGTTGCTTTTGCCTTGGAATCGGATGTGTTTACAGGATCATTCATATCATTTCCGGTCCATGAAGTAACAGTGATAGGTTCACCGACAACAGCTATATTTTTATCAAGACCAGCTTCAATAATGTTTTTTTCAAGGACTATTATTTTTTCGTCGCTGGCAGTCGGTGTATCAGTGATATCATTTGAATCGACATCCGAATTATTTAAATCATAAGGACTGAATTCAACGATATAGCCTTTGATAGAATAGTTGAAATATGGTGCATTATAAGGATTATAATCATTCCAGGAACCGTTACTTGCCCAGCCGTATTCGAGTACATATTCCTGTTGGTTATTATTAAGATAAAAATCTTCAAATTGCTGTTTTATAGGATCTTCGGAATAAAATTTTTCATAATATCCAGGGGTGTTTCCGACACCCATGGAATCGGTTGCCCAGGAGTTGTCAGGTTCATTTGAATTCCATGCATCATAGTTTATGTCTCTTGTGGAAGAGGTATTGAGAGATTCATTTTTCTTTCCGCTTCCATCGGTAACATAGAAGCTCTTGCCGGCTTCAGGACCACAAGCCCAGTACCATTTATTGTTATCATTTTCATCGTTAATTGCCTGATTTCTGTTACCCGGATTGATATAATCTTCGTCGTAGATGGAATATTGGGTAGCATCCCAGTATCCCGACGCATCCATTACATTTTTTCTGGTTCTGATTCCGCCGATCCAGGTTCTGGAGGTAGAAGCAGTATTGCCATCGGATGCATTGGTATAATTGCAAACATAATTTTGTTCGTTATCGTTTGTTATGGTAGCCAGGTATCCTCTCATTCCGTTGAAAATCTGAGATTTAGCGGCATTGTAGGCGGAGTACCATGAAAAATCTTCCTGGTCGGAAGTAATAGGTATGTGACGATAATAATGAATATCATCATCTATAACCATAGCGCCCATATCGGAATCAAGTATAAGAGTGTTTGACATAATCGATACAAAATGACGGACATTCTTTGAAGCTTCATTTCTGTGAAATGTAAGTCCCTTAACGAAGGCTTCAATTTCATCTCCGGTGATTCCCACGGAACCTGAACCTATGAAGGTGAGGGATGAAAGGTTAGAACCTGCGGAAATGTTACTTGTATAGGATATATTTCCATCCTTGTATGCATTTCCATCCAGGCGTCCTTTGTTCATCTTTGAAAGGATGGCAGAGGAATCATCTCCGATAGTAAATGAACCGCCGTTTTCAACGGTTATTGTAAAAATAGTCTGAAGACCGGTTACATTTGCTGAAATATTCGGAAATGTATATGACGAATAGTTCGAATCCGTCCATTTAACAGTTCCGAGTGATATAGTATCCGAATTTGCAGCATAAACCGTATCCGTGGTTTTTAATTCGGGTAATATGCCTGACATAGAAAAAATCATGGAAAAAGACATACATATTGAAATAAATTTTAAAGATTTCCTTGATTTAAAAAATTTAAACTTTGGTTTTTTAAAATTATTCATTATAGATCCTCGCTTTCGCTTATTATTAGGTTATCCCCTCTTTCATTTGATAAAATCCCCGTTAAAATAAATAAAATCCTACTAAAAATCAAATGAAAGCCCTAAAAATACTTGATATAATTTTAACACGTATTTATAATCTCTTCAATAATTCTTTTGAAATTTTAAGGTTTTTGTTAATAAATAAATATAGTTTTTTGATA
>JAILOA010000356.1 GCA_024691065.1 Lachnospiraceae bacterium
AAAAAAAGCACCCCTTTGATGAATCACAATCCACCAAAGAGGCACCCATCTACTCCATTAAAATCTGGTTCCTGCCGGCATTCTTCGCCTCATACAAAGTCTCATCAACCAAATCCAACGTCTCCATAAGATTATCCCCGGCCGCATACCTCGCAAGACCACCACTAATCGTAACCTGAAGCTCAGGAAATTCATCCCATCTAAGCTCACTGATTCTCACCCTCAAATCATCAATACGCTTAAATGCATCCCCGCTATTGCTACATTTAAAAACTAAAACAAACTCCTCGCCACCATAACGAACAACAAATTCATCATTGTCCTCAGGCGCAACCAACTTCATCTCTTTTGTAACATCAATAAGAACCTTATCACCAACCAGATGGCCATACTTATCATTAACAGCCTTAAAGAAATCTATATCCATCATAGAAATGTAGTAAATCTCATCACTATTCTTGATTTTATCCTCAAATTTGTAAAGCTCACGACGATTATATGTACCGGTAAGCGCATCCCTTTTCGACATCTCCTCAAAGCGCTCATAAAGAAGACTCTTCTCTTGTCTCTCATGCTCATGCGCATTTAATATCGTAATGGTTGTAAAGCCAATGAAAAGAGAAACCATTAGCACAGAAAAAATTACATCCAGAATTCTCGATTCCAGGCTAAGCTTAGGCATAAAACTGATGTTAATCAAAGTCTTTGCCTTAGTTCCAACCATACCATTATATGAAATACCAATGGCACATACATTTACGACCAGACTTACAAAAAAACAAACTATTCTCTCCTTGCCCTTCAGTACAGGCATTATCACAAAAAGACTCGCTATAATATAAAGAGGCATTCCCGAATCTATGCCACCACAGGAGAAAAAAGAAAAAGGAATAAAAATACAATTTAGAAAATAACAAAGCATTAACCTTGCTAATCTTTCATTATTAAACTTTTTATAAACCATAACAATGAAAAGCATGAAAAACGTAGCAATAAAAGAACTAATGGTTGCAACTTTTCCAAGTCCCTCAAACAATGTTATTATGGACGAAGCCAATGCAATCACAAATCCTATATTGCAAACGATAACAAAAATCTTTTCTTCCAAAGTAGGTAAATCTAAAATACTTTTTTTAATTTTATTCATATAACACTCCAAATAATATATCTTTAAAACCAAATCAATTCAAACGGTTTAATGGATATCTCCCTATTATCCATAGTAAAACGCATTTGTTCAGAGTTATTATTAAATATAAATGTAAACGCCCCGGTGTCTCCAACTCTTCTTGTAACTTCAACCCCCTCCGGCAAAACCTCAAGAGGAATATTCATCTTGCTGAAACATCTGGCAAGCAGTCCAATAATTGCAGAATCCTCCGGAAGCGTTCCGAAGTAAATTACATTTCCGTTATAAAATGTATTCTCTGTGATTGCAGCCTTAAAGCCATAAAAACCATCCAAATATTTTGCAATAGTTTTCGCAGTGGTCGGCTCTATTATGTCAGCCCAGGTATCAACCGAAAACAAATCATTTCTGTCCTTTAAATGCTTTCCAAGTCCAATAAAATTCGAATATGCAGCCGAACTATTATTAGGATTGGCACTTTGATTGTCCGCTGATGACAAATCCTCATCCAAACTATTCTTACCGGAAGCTTTATCGTCATTTGCACTATCAACATTCATTTGAGCCAGGCGATCCTCCTCTTTAGCCAGGGCATCCTGCACCTGAATCCAAAGCTTATCATTTACAGCCGCTCTGATTTTTCTCTTTCCAAGAGGATCATACTCTGATATCTGAATTCCTGCCATCCTGCTAAAATCACCCGGAAGCACTTCATCCACCAGATTATTATATTCATCCTTTACGCCACTCCTTGGGCATATTATTAAACAACCACCCTTTTTAGCATAATCCTCAAGCATCGCTAAAGCTGTCTTATTCCTGATAAAAGCAGGCAAAACAACAACTATCTTATATTTTGAAAGCGGATTATGAGTAGAGCCATCCCCATTATTTACAAGCACTTCCGGATTCACAACATCAACTCCGAAACAAAGTCTCGTAAATGCATTGTGGAACTTCTTCAAAAATTCTATATAAGCCAGATTATCGGTCTGCTTCTGAAACTTTAATGTAGCATCATCTTCATAACTATAAAGAATTGCCGCTTCGGATTTAACTGTTGTTTCACCGACACCCGCCTCGGAAAGCCTGGTAACTTCTTCACAAAGAGACTTAAATTCCTTAAATTTTCTTCCTTTTAGGTCTCCCTGCTCCAAAAGCCCATGCCAAAACATTTCGGCACCCTTTCTTGCTGTCCTGAACCTAAAATGCAATACATTGTCGGCACCATGTGCAATAGCCTGCAATGCATATCCCTTAATCATTCCGGGTACCGGTGCAGGTTGCATCGGCATCCAACTACCGACTATTCCGGTAAGTTGCTCCATTATCCAAAAATTTTGATCCTTAATTCCACGAATCATATCCAATCTATAAGCACGCGAGGACAAATCATTCACATCCGTTGAAGGATAATTATCATAAGATGCAAAATCCAAATCCTTAAATGCCTTATGATGATCCAGGCTATTTTCGCAGTACCACGCATTTGTGGTTATATAGGCATCAGGTATTATGTCCCTGATAATATTAGCCTGAAAATCTATATATTCCTTGGTTGAATCATTTGCAAACCTAAGATGATCAAGCATATATGAAGGATTAAGCCAGTTATTGGGATAAGCCGGCGGCGTCAAAATATCCTCAAAAGAGCTATATTCACCGCTCCAGACTACATTTCCATAAGTTTCATTTATAACATTTAAAATCTTCCCGTCATCAAGACCCCCGAGGCCCTCATCTCCCGAATACTTCTTTCTAAGCCAATCCCTGAAGTAATCGGTACATTCCGGACAACTGCAGTAATTAGCTTCCAGTTCGTTATCAATCTGCCAGGCGACAACATTTTTATCATCCTTAAATTCCTCGCACATTTTAACTATAATTTTCCGGGACAAATCTCTAAAACGTCTTGAACTTAAACATCTATGCCCGCGAACACCGGTCTGAATAACCTCATTTGACCTGTCCCATTGAACAATTTCAGGGTAATCCCTGAATGCCCAAAATGGCGGTGTACAGGTAGGTGTACATAAAACCACCTGTATATCAGCCTCCGTAAATGCATCGACAGCCGTTCTTAACCAGGAGAAATCATACTCTCCCTCTCTAGGCTCCATCCTGCACCATGCAAACTCAGCCATGCGAACAATACCAATGCCCGCCTCCTTCATTATTGAAATATCATTTTGAAGCATTTCCAAACCCCAATGCTCCGGATAATAATCTACACCGATACGTAATTTATTCATAAACACCCCATTCATTTGTATATCCTGTGCTTTTTTATAAAAATCATGTTGTCTATAACCTGTAATTCGACTTCTATATATGGCACATATCTTATATTATTTTATAACTGCCTTCCTGCCGACTCCGCGTTTCAAAAAGATCTTCCTGTAAAGCTTCTTCTTTGCCTTTGGAACCTTGATCTTAACCTTTTTATATACACCCTTGAAAGCATTGGCTCCCACTCTGTTCATTTTAAGTTTCTTGGTCTTTGTGATGATATTCTTTATGCCACTGCATCCCAAAAATGCATTGGCCCCGATTTTAGTTACGGTTGCAGGTATCACAATTTTCTTCAGTGCCTTACAATTTAAAAATGCCCCTGCACCGATTATCTTAACCTTATTTAGAGCAATACTTGCCAAAGACGTACAGCCGGAAAAGCTTTCTTTTCCTATAACAGTTACATTGTCCCCAAGCTTAACGCTTGTAATGGTTGTATTGTCCTTAAATATTCCATCACTGATTTGAGTAACCTTATATGCAACTCCGTTTAAATAAACTTCATTAGGTATTACTATTGCAGTTGCTTTTTTATCGATGCTTCCGTCATAAGCCACAGTGGTATTGCCGGAATCCATTGTAATTACTTTATAAAATGCATTTGAAGTATAGTCAACAAATGTATATCCAACCGTTACCGGTTCACTTGTAGTCTGTACCTTTGCTTTATCTGTAGTACCTGTATTGATATTTGGTGCTGCGGTTGTAGCGGTAGGTGCTACCGTCTCAACAGGTGGCGCCGTGTATACCACATATGTTGTTACGACCGGAAGGGATGTTGCCTTCTCTGTTTCTGTCGGCTTGTTTGTAGAATCCGGATTTTTAGTATCTGCCGGTGCATTAGTCTCAACAGGTGTTGTAGTCTCTATCGGACTTAATGTAGCGACCGGTTCATCGGTTACAACAGGTGTTTCACCCGGAGTTTCGGTATCACTTGGTCCTTCTGTAACATCTACTGCACTTGTGGTTACAGGTTCTATAGTCTCTACTGCACTTGTAGTTACAGGTTCCGCAGTCTCTACTGCACTTGTAGCTACAGGTTCCGCTGTCTCTACTGCACTTGTAGTTGCAGGTTCCGCTGTCTCTACTGCACTTGTAGTTGCAGGTTCCGCAGTCTCTACTGCACTTGTGGTTACAGGTTCCGCTGTCTCTACTGCACTTGTGGTTACAGGTTCCGCAGTCTCTACTGCACTTGTGGTTACAGGTTCCGCAGTCTCTACTGCACTTGTAGTTACAGGTTCCGCAGTCTCTACTGCACTTGTAGTCGAAGGCTCCGAAGTATTTGTTGCTGAAGTAGCAGTTGCTTCAGGTGTATTTGTTACGGCAGATGTAGCCTCAGGTGTATACGTCGGTACTGTTGTGACTACAGGTGTATTCGTCGGTACTTCTGTAACCTCAGGTGTATTCGTCGGTACTTCTGTAACCTCAGGCGTACTCGTCGGTGCTTCAGTAACCTCAGGCGTATTCGTCGGTACTTCTGTAACCTCAGGCGTATTCGTCGGTACTTCTGTAACCTCAGGTGTATTCGTCGGTGCTTCAGTAACCTCAGGTGTATTCGTCGGTGCTTCAGTAACCTCAGGTGCTTCTGTCACTTCATCTGTTGCTTCAGGTGCTTCTGTCACTTCATCCGTTGCTTCAGGTGCTTCTGTCACTTCATCTGTTGCTTCAGGTGCTTCTGTTACTTCATCCGTTGCTTCAGGTGCTTCTGTTACTTCATCCGTTGCTTCAGGTGCTTCTGACACTTCACCAACCGCTGAACCCGATGTCGCATCCGCTCCACCTTCATTTAATATAAAATCACTCAAAAAATCACTTATCACAGAAGCCTTAGCCTCTTTTGTGAAATCTGAAATCGAGTATGTAAAAAGCATACATACTACTAAAACAAATGATACCTTCCTCATTAATCTCTTCCCAAAAAGATTATTTCTCTTACTATTCATAATTATCCTTCCAATCTGTTAAAGTAAGCCTCTAACCATAAAGTAAAAAATCAAACCCCTATAATACCTAAAATCAAAATGCAAACATTATCATATGCGCATAATCCTCTTAATTATACCAACCTTCAAATATAAAATCAATTGTATAGACAAATTGTTTTCAAAATGTTTACATTATTTCATTGCTATTCCCGGCCCATTTTACTGAAACAAGAAATCAAAGGCTTTAGCCTTTAGATTTCTTGTGAAGAAAAATGAGGCCAGGGGCTAGATAATAAGTCCCTAATGAGGATTTTGTTTGCGAAGCAAACAGTAGAGCGGCTGCTTTTGCCGCGGAAAATCCGAATGTAGGGATGCAATTATCTGGCCGGGAATAGCTAACATAAACTTTCATTGCTATTCCCCTTTCACAAAATAACAAGAAATCAAAGGCAAAAAAATCACCTAAAACATTTAAGTTTTAGGTGATCAAAATCTTAAGCATTAATTCCCATTTCAAAAGCTTTTAAGTTAAGCTCGAGGAACTTAGCCGGTACACATTCTTCAATAGCCTTAAGCCATTCTTCCTTTGTAATATCCTTAAAATACTTCGAGAAGCGACCCATAAGTACGATATTTGTTGCCTTTGGTGAACCTGCCTCGGCTGCTATTCCGAGAGCATCCATAGCATCAACCTCAGCACCGTTTTCCTTCATTTTCTCAATGAGACCATTTGGATAATCAGTAGCTCCTGTAATTACAGGCATAGGATCGATTTCCTGTGCATTAACTATGATTCTTCCACCCGGCTTAAGATATTCCATATATCTTGCAGCCTCCAATGTCTCGAATGATATTATATAATCTGCCTCACCCTTATCAATAATAGGTGAATATATCTTATCTCCGAATCTTACATAGGTTACAACAGAACCTCCACGCTGGCTCATTCCGTGTACCTCGGATACCTTTACATCATATCCCTTTTGGAGTACCACATGTCCTAAAAGTTTACTGGCAAGAAGTGAACCCTGTCCACCAACACCAACTACCATAACATTTGTTATCATTATTCTGTCACCTCCTCAGGTTCTTTCAATGCATCAAATGCACAAAGCTGCTTACATACTCCGCAGCCTACGCAAAGAGTATTGTCTACATGAGCCTTGCCCTCCTTAAAGCTGATTGCAGGACAACCAAGTCTCATACAAGCACGGCAGCTCTTACATTTATCTCTGTCAACATGAAGAGATGGCTTATGCTTAACATACTTAAGCAATGCACATGGACGACGGCTGATAATTACCGATGGCTCATTTGCCTGAAGTTCTTCCTTAACTGCCTCGTCACATTCCTTTAAATTATATGGATCTACAACCCTTACCCTGTTAAAGCCCATAGCCTTGCAAAGTGCTTCAAGATTAATCTTTCCGGCAGGGTCACCCTTAATGTTGTAACCTGTTGTAGGATTCTGCTGATGTCCGGTCATTCCTGTAATTGAGTTATCGAGAATGATAACTGTTGAATTACTCTGGTTATAAGCAATATTTGCAAGTCCGGTCATTCCTGAATGCATAAATGTTGAATCACCGATTACGGCAACAGTCTTGTTCTCGCTCTCGCTTCCGAGTGCCTTGTTAAATCCGTGGATTGAGCTTATGGAAGCACCCATACAAGCTGTAACATCAATTGCACTAAGTGGTGCTGCGGATCCCAATGTATAGCATCCGATGTCACCCATAACGGTACATTTATTTTTGTTTAATGTAAAGAAGAGTCCTCTGTGAGGGCAGCCTGCACACATAACAGGTGGACGGACAGGAAGTCCTTCAATTGCCTTGCAGGAATCCTTTGCTTCAAGTCCGAGCTTCTCAGCTACAAGACTCTGTGAGAATTCATCTATAACAGGGAAGATATCCTTTCCTTCAACCTTGATACCAAGAGTCTTACAATGTGTCTCGATAATCGGATCAAGCTCTTCAATTACAACTACTCTGTCAACCTTAGCCGCGAAATCCTTGATAAGTTTCTCAGGAAGAGGATTAATCATACCCAATTTAAGGATCGATGCATTTTCTCCGAATACTTCCTTAGCATACTGATAGCAGGTACTTGATGTAATGATACCGATCTTTGTATCACCCATCTCAACGCGGTTTATATCAGTTGTTTCAGCAAATTCAATAAGCTTTCTTGTACGCTCTTCTACGATTGGGTGTCTTCTCTTTGCATTACCCGGCACCATAACGTACTTAGCTATATTTTTCTCATATTTCTTAGTTTCAGGTACCACCCTTTCGGATACTTCAACTACACTTTGGGAATGTGCAACTCTTGTACACATCTTCATAAATACAGGGCAATCATACTCCTCTGAAATTTCATATGCTTTCTTTGCAAAATAAAGTGCTTCTGCTGAATCCGAAGGCTCAAGCATTGGAAGCTTTGCAGCAATTGCATAATGACGAGAGTCTTGTTCGTTCTGTGATGAGTGCATGCCTGCATCATCTGCTACACAGATAATCATACCTGCATTAATTCCGGTGTAACTGATGGTAAACAATGGGTCTGCAGCTACATTTAAACCTACGTGCTTCATGGCGCAGAAGCTTCTCTTTCCTGCTACAGCCGCACCAAATGCAACTTCCATCGCTACCTTTTCATTAGGTGCCCACTCAGAATATACGTCATCATATTTTGCAATTTCCTCGGTAACCTCAGTACTTGGGGTACCCGGATATGAACTTGCAACACTGATTCCTGCCTCGTATAAACCGCGGGCAAAAGCCTTGTTACCTAACATTAGTTCCTTCATAAGAGTAATTCCTTTCTGTTTCTTACCATAATTTAAAAATAATTAATCAATCTGATTTTCGTGAGCTACCAAATGCTCCTGTCCATACATTTTTCTGAGCTTCGGCTTTTCAATCTTACCGGTCGGATTTCTTGGAACGTCCGCAAATATAATCTTCTTAGGACGTTTATAACGTGGTAATTCCTCACAAAATTCGTTGATTTCATCTTCGGTGCACTCCATTCCATCCTTGATCTTAATGATTGCACCTGCTATTTCACCCAGTCTGTCATCCGGCAAACCGATTACTGCCACATCGAGAATCTTATCAAACTTGCGAAGATAATCTTCAATCTGTACAGGATACAGATTCTCACCACCGGAAACGATGACATCTTTCTTTCTGTCTACAAGGAAAATGAAACCGTCCTCGTCCATCATCGCTACATCTCCGGTATATAACCAACCGTCACGAAGAACTTCGGCGGTTGCAACAGGGTCATTATAATACTCGGTCATAACGCCGGGACCCTTTACACAAAGCTCTCCGGCCTCACCCTGCTTTACGTCATTTCCCGCTTCATCTACAATCTTACACTCCCAGCCATAGCCCGGAACGCCGATTGCACCGACCTTGTGAATGTTTTCAACACCAAGATGCACGCATCCCGGTCCGATTGACTCACTAAGTCCATAGTTTGTATCATAATCATGATGTGGGAAATATTCCTTCCATCTCTTGATGAGAGACTTTGGAACCGGCTGTGCGCCTATATGCATAAGCCTCCATTGAGAAAGCTCATAATCGCTTATTTTAAGCTGTCCGCTGTCGAGCGCTGCAAGTATATCCTGAGCCCATGGTACCAAAAGCCATACAATTGTACAATGCTCGCGGGATACCGCATCAAATACATACTCTGCCTTGGTTCCCTTCAGAAGCACGGCCTTTGAACCGGCCACGAGACTTCCGAACCAATGCATCTTAGCACCTGTATGATAAAGTGGCGGTATACAAAGGAAGCAATCATCTCTTGAAGTTGAATGATGCCTCTGCTCAACCATGGCAGCATGCATAAGACTTCTATGCTTATGTAATATCGCCTTCGGAAAACCTGTTGTTCCTGAAGAAAAATAAATAGCTGCATTGTCATCATAATCTAAATGTATCTCCGGCGCCTCACTGGAGCAGTTTGAAACCAACTCGTGATAGCTCTCGGCAAATGTAGGACATCCTTCACCTACAAATATGAGAAGTCTGTTCTTGCTTAATTTATGCTCTATAGCTTCGATTCTTCCTATAAACTCAGGTCCGAAGAGAAGTACATCCACCTCTGCAAGTTCTGCGCAGTAAAGTATTTCATCGGAATCATATCTGAAGTTCATAGGTACAGCAATAGCTCCTGCCTTAAGAACACCAAAATATATCGGAAGCCATTCTAGACAGTTCATCATAAGAATAGCAACCTTATGATTTCTCTGAATACCTCTTTCAAGGAGCATATTTGCCATTCTGTTTGCCTTCTCATCAAATACACGCCATGTTATTTCTCTTCTGTAAGGAGCATTTTCGGTCTGCTGAATGAGATCATACTCCTTCCATGTAACTCTTCTTTTTTCTACTTGATCCGGATTAAGCTCTACAAGTGCAACCTCGTTGCCGTACAGCTTGCGGTTTCGAACCAGGTAATCCGTGATAGCCATTATAAAAATTCCTCCTGTTACTTATTTAAGGCTCTTTACCTCGATCTGCTTTGCATTTATCATAATGCAATTTCCTTCGGTGGAAACTTTATTTCCAGAAGCTTTAACCCCTGTGGTGGTGCGGTTGGTCCTGCATTTTCTCTTTCCTTTGACATAATTATCTTTGGTATGTCCTCGGCGGGTATCGCACCAATTCCTACCTGCAAAAGAGTTCCTGCTATGATTCTGACCATATTGTAGAGAAAACCGTTGCCTGTAACCCTTATCTTTACAATTCTTCCACCGATTTTAATTTTCTCTTCCAATATTTCAACATTATATACTGTTCTTATCGTTGTCTTGGCTGACGTATGTGCTGAACAAAACGCCTTGAAATCATGCCTTCCTTTAAAATATATCGCTGCCTTTTTCATGGCCGCTACATCCAGATTCCTGTAAAAGAAATAGGCTGTATTTCTATACTCCGGTAAAGGTATATTTCTTGCTAAGACCGTATATTCATATGTCTTTCTACAATCACATTTTCTCGGATGGAAATCCGCCTTACACTCCATAGACTCCTGAATTACTATGTCATCCGGAAGCCTTGGATTAAGTGCATAGCTGTACTTTTCTCCGGGCATCTTCAGAGGTGAATCGAAGACCGCTACATTTCCATATGCATGTACTCCGGCATCGGTCCTGCTCGCACCAATTACATGAATCTCCTCCTGAAGTAAATCGGATATGGCTTTATTTAATTCGCCCTCTATCGTGGTGGCATTCGGTTGCTCCTGCCAGCCATGATAATTACTCCCATCGTAGGAGACTCTAAGTAAAATACGCTTCATAAAAACCTCTGTGTGTGGTGACAACAATGTTCTTTGAACATTTTTGCAAATAGGTGGTCAAAATGTAGATTAGTCAATAAAGTATCAACCACCTATTCAATAACGTGGTGACAAATTGCCTGAAAGGCAATTTGCGAATAGGCAATCGTAATGTACACTAACCGATACTATCAACCACCTAATCAATAACATAGTGACAAAAATGTTCTTTGAACATTTTTGCAAATAGGTGGTCAAAATGTAGATTAGTCAATAAAGTATCAACCACTTAACCAGTAAAGTAGTGACAAATTGCCTGAAAGGCAATTTGCGAATAGGCGATCGTAATGTACACTAACCGATACTATCAGTCGCCTATTATCATACGACAAGCTCCATACATTCCTGCATCATTTCCGAGCTCTGCAATTCTGAATTCCTTATTCTTAAGTGCAAACATAACATTTGGCTCGTATTTTTCCTGGATAACATCGATAACAACCTGTCCGTTCTTAGATACGCCGCCACC
>JAILOA010000423.1 GCA_024691065.1 Lachnospiraceae bacterium
AATTTACTTCTGTTGATCTACTTTCTTCTTCCTGCGTTTAAACAATAATACAAATATGTTATTTTATTTAAATCTACAGCTGTTGTACTGCCAAACTCGTGAATACCTTTATTATAACCCGAAGGAAGGCCCGTTCCATTCTTTTGAAAAAGAAGTGAGTCCGCAAGAATCTGGTAGCCCTGCTCATCCTTAACAGCATATAGAGAAAACCACTGTTTTCCGTATTTTTAATAATTTTCCAGCTCATATATATATACTTCTGCCCAACTGTATTGGTTCAAAAATTCTCCATGATAGGTATCAGCACTCCCCGGAACCCTCTCAAGATAATTATAGTAGTCGCAGTCGAGCATCCCCTTATTAATAGCATATGAATTACGGTTATGTATTAATAATTCTCCCAATTTATGCTTTTCAAGATCCTTCTTCAGTGCCTGAACAATCTTCTTAAGATACTCATTTCCTTTATCTATCGGCTTATCCTCAAATAGATTGGCACATATCTCTGCCCTGTTTGCGGAGGCCCCGTTCAGGCAAATCAGGTATGCAAGCAGCTCCTTTTCCTTTTGTCTTGAAAATGATAATGCCTTACCGTTTACATATATATCAAAGTTCCCAAAACATTTTACTGTGACCTTCCTTTCTGTTTCTTCCACCGGAATACGAAGGTTATCAAGCACTTCACGAAGTTCATCATCCATAACCGGTTTTAATATATATCCGCTCACAAATAGTCTGAGTGCGTTCAAGGCGTATTCTTCATAGGCAGTCGCCATAATTATATTCGTGGCAGGCGAAGTTCTCTTTATGGTCTTTGCAACCTCAATCCCCGACAGTCCGGGCATGTTAATGTCCAAAAATGCAATATCTATGTTCTGCTCATTGATAATCGCTATTGCGCTGTCATAATCTTGTGCCATGAAAAATGTATTGCCCGGCAACACTCTTTCAACTGCACTCTTCATCTCCTCACGCATAAACTCTTCATCGTCTGTTATCAAGATATTCATGGAATCCACGCCCCCTTGTATGATTTTTTATTATTTCTTTCACACACTTTTATGATTTAATAATTATACCAAAAAAATCAGAAAAATTCTGTATTTATCATAGATATATTACAAAACATAATTTAACCATAATAACCGTAATACACTATTTTTATTATGCTTAACAAAGTATAATACCGGTATAATTCAAATCCTTTTTTATTAAAAACCGCATAGTTTCGTCATTTTTTATAAATTGTAATTATTATACCACAGTAAAGGGGACAAAAAGGGGACAAAAAGGGGAAAAAACAGAATAATCAGAAAAAAACAAATTTTTTTCCCTTAATAATTATAACGCCAATATTATTGCTTTTTGAATAAGCAACAATATTGGCGTAATGTTTAACTTTTTCTCTTATTCATTAATATCTTTTTATTTACAAATCCACATCTCACCGCTCTCTGTTTCCGGCGTTACATATCCTCCTGTAATCTCTGCGGAAGGCTTTACAGAGCCATCATAACGCTGGGCAAACATTGTAATTTTGTTGTTTTCAGCATCACCATTGATATCACGAATAACCGCACCATCGTTCAAGTCAGCAGGAGTATTACTATTTGAATATAAAACATACTCCCATTTATCCTCACCTAAGCTAGGAAGAAGGCTTGATTCCAATCCGCTTGTCTCCTCTTCTTCTGTTGGTTCTTCCTCTGTTTTTTGTGTACCCTCTACCACATTTCCGGATTTGTCAAAAGATAAATTATCTTTTGGTATTTCATATAAAGCATTTTCCGATTCTTTATTTCCCGCATCAACAGAAGCAGATGTATATGAATCCGCAGAAGCACCTTGGAGATAAGGAACTCTATCATATTCAGTAAAACAAATACGCTTAATCGGAGCAGAAAAAACATCCTGAGGCGAGGAGGCACTAATCTTTCTTCCATTGTCGACAATCTTACTATTATACTTATCGGTCATCCATGGAGTACAATAATACATATAAATCTTCGCACCACTCGTTCCGCTATTTAAATCTACACCAACGGTTTGACCGTTTTCATTTTCTCTGCATACAGGAGTATAGTACAATTGATTCTTTTCCGAAATAATACCCTCCGGGTGAAACTCTTCGTCAACAGTACATACAATATCATAAATAGCATCAGAAAACTGTCTATCACGTTCTTCCTTTTTAGCTTCCTCTGTTCTCTCCTTTTTAATTGCATCCGTATCAATTGAATATCCTCGATATCCCAAATATACATATTTTAAATTCTGTGCTTTTTTGTTGTTTTTTGTTCTGTCATTTAAGTCTATATCAATATAGTCGGTACATTCCTGTTCAAGCAATTTTGCAAGTGCTTCCTCCCTTGTGTTTCCTTCTGCTGCATATAGCTTATTGAAAACCATATTCTTGCTTTTCTCATACATAGCATGAATAAAACAAGGAAGTTGTGAATTGCCATATAATTTAGCTTTTTTAACTTCTCCTGTAGATGAATCAACTACATCCTCACTATTAGCACATATTGCCGTGTACATTCCTGATATAAAGATATTTCCATCTACAAAAACATCAGTTATCGGCTGTCCCGGAGTTGCTCCGGTACTGTATGTATAATAAAGGAAATATTTTTCTTGCCTATAACTCTTAAAAGTAATATCTCCATATTTTTTCGTATCGTCTTTACCGGTTTTTTGAATCTGGATTCTAATCGGCGTTGAAACACTGGCACAATAGTAATCAACATCCTGTATCTTAATATGCTCAGGCACAACCTT
>JAILOA010000425.1 GCA_024691065.1 Lachnospiraceae bacterium
AGATAATTTAATAATGGATGTTTATAACACTGATGGAGAAATCTGTCAGTGTTTTTTATTTATACATTAATAATCTACGCAAGAAGGGAGCTGGTAAAAGTATGGTTGATGTGTACGAGATGAAGCGAGACATTAAGGCAAAGAAACTCGTAAATGATTTTATCTCATTTTTTGAAAATGAATATGGAATCAGGCGTGATGCAGAGGGGTATTAATGCGTTTTGGCTTGTTATTGATAAAGGCTGTAAAATATTAAAAAGTGAGCGAAAGGGTAAGTATGTATCCTTTATTCCTTATACAGATGTTGTAAAAAAACCTGACTTTAAATGGATTTAAGGTGTCAAACTTCCGATTTTTAAGGCTCAAAAAAATTCTTAAAGGTTGCATTTAAAGGCACTTAGTGGTAAAATTAAGAGTGGTATTTTAGCTTATGGGAAAACTTAAATATAAAATTTCATTAGGGTATGCAAAATTGTGGTATATTTTGGGATACATTTCTATTAAATTTTTCTATTTGAGGTATATTTAGAAAGAAGAGGTAGTAAAATATGATAGCAAATCAGGTGTTGCAAACGACTTTAGACGGAATTAAGAACATATCGAGAACAGACCTTTGTGTAATGGATACGGACGGAAAGGTGCTTGCAACAACAGTAAATAATGTAGAGGAAAATGCCGAGGCTGTGCAGATATTTGTAGATTCACAGGCAGACAGCCAGGTTTATCAGGGATTTCATTTTTTCAAGATTTTTGACGATAATCAATTAGAATATATATTGCTTGCAAAAGGGAATACAGATGATATATATATGGTTGGAAAGATGGCAGCATTTCAATTGCAGAGCCTTTTGGTGGCTTATAAAGAGCGTTATGACAAGGATAATTTCATTAAGAATTTGATTCTGGATAACCTTCTTTTGGTTGATATTTATAACCGTGCAAAGAAGCTTCACATAGAGACGAATGCAAGAAGAATCGTATTTATTATTGAAACAAAGGACGAGAAGGATGCCGGTGCTATGGAAACCGTGAAAGGCCTTTTTTCAAACCGTGCGAAGGATTTTATTACTCAGGTGGATGAGAAAAATATTATTCTCGTTAAGGAGATTCAGGCGGAAGAAAAGTATGAGGACATGAAAAAAATTGCGAATGTAATTTTGGACATGCTTAACAGTGAGGCCATGAGCAGGGTTAAGGTAGCTTATGGAACCATTATAAATGAAATCAAGGATGTTTCACGTTCCTACAAGGAAGCGAAGATGTCCCTGGATGTTGGAAAGATTTTCTTTGCGGAGAAGAATATTGTTGATTATTCGAGCCTTGGTATAGGTCGTTTGATTTATCAGCTTCCGATGCCACTTTGTAAGATGTTTATCAATGAAATATTTGATACCATTACACCTAGTGATTTCGACGATGAGACTGTTGAGACTATCAACAAGTTCTTTGAATATAGTCTGAATGTTTCCGAAACTGCAAGAAAGCTTTTCATTCACAGAAACACGCTTGTTTACAGGCTTGACAAGATTCAGAAGGCAACCGGTCTGGATCTTCGTAACTTTGATGATGCGATTACATTTAAGATTGCAAACATGGTTGTAAATTACATGGAATACATGGAGTCCATGGAGTATTGATGTACTAAAAATAATTTTGGAAAAAAAGGGGAGCGTGAAATGTTTGGTTAATTCAAACCTTTCGCGTTTCTTGTGTTTATGAGGTTAATCATGAGAAAAGATGATAATGCTGAAAAGAGAATTTTATTTGATGATGACGGCTTCCCTGTTTTTGACAAAAAGGGCAATCCGGTTTATGTAGAAGAAGATTATTATGTCAATAAATACAGCGTTTTGGACCACAATATGGAGCGTGAGTTTGAGGAAAATGATGAAGAATTCTCCGAAAATGTTGAGTCTGAAGGACAGGATAATTTTGGAAAAATTTCCGAAAATGTAGCACGCGAAAATCAGGAGATTTTTGATGAAATTTCCCAAAATTCAGTATCCGGAAATCGTGAAGAAATTGGTGATTTTTCGGGGAATACAGCAAATGATGGTCAGGATGATTTTGAAGAAATTTCCGGAAATGCAGCACGTGATAATCAGGATAATTTTGAAGAAATCAAGGAAAAAAGTCAGGATTCCGATGAGGATGATTATTCAGGTGATGTAGTAAATCTTGAGTTAGAAGAGTTATTAAAGAAAGAGCTTGCTGATGTATTTGGCGATGACGAGGAGAGCTCAGAGGATGATGAAACTATAAAGGAATCCGAAACTGCGGAAGAATCAGAGGCAGCGAGGGTAGATGAAGCTGAAATCGAAGAAGAGTCAGAAACTACGGAAGAAATCGAGGATGAAGCAACTTCGGATGAAGCTGAAATCGAAGAGGAGTCTGAAACTGCGGAAGAATCAGAAGCAGCGAGGGTAGATGAATCTGAAATTGAAGATGAGTCAGAAACTACGGAAGAAATCGAGGATGAAGCAACTTCGGATGAATCTGAAATCGAAGAAGAGTCTGAAATTACGGAAGAATCAGAAGCAGAAGATGTAGAAGAATCCGAAATCGAAGAGGAGTCAGAAACTACGGAAGAAATCGAAACCGAAGAATTAGATTCAGATAAAAATGCAGATGAATCGGATTCTAACGAAGACGTTGAAGCAGATGATGAATCCACCGAAAGCGCCGAGGATGAAGAGGAATCCGACGATGATGTCGAGGAGAAAGCAGATTCGGACGAAGCTGAAACCGAAGAAAATACAGACGAGGAAGAAGACGCAGAATCAGAAATCGAAGAGGAATCTGAAAATGTAGAAGAATCAGAAGCAGATGATGAAGAAGAAACTGATGAATATATTGAGGAGAAAGCAGATTCGGACGAAACTGAAACCGAAGAAAATACAGATGAGGGAACTGAAGCAGAAGAAGACTCTGACGAAGAAGCAGATTCAGAAGACGCAGAAACAGATGAAGATTCCGAAGAAGCGGAAATCGAAGAAGAATCAGATGTTGATGAGGATTCTGACAAGGAAACAGATTCAGAAGAAACAGAAGAAGACTCTGACGAAGGCGACAATGATGGGGAAGAATCCGACGAAGACAGCGAGGATGAAGAAGACTCCGACGAAGATACTGATGTTGAAGAAGAAACTGACGAAGAATCCGATGATGAAGAAGACTCCGACGAAGACGATGAGGATGACGAAGAGTCCGAAGCCGAAGCTGAAGAAAATACAGATGACGAATTTTCACAGGTTGATGTTGAGTTAGGAAATCTCTTAGCTAAGCAACTTGCAGAATTGGATTTTGATGATGATGACGATGACGAATCGGAGGATGATTCAAAATCAGATAAATCAGTATCTACCGGTTCTTCCGACTTAAAAGATAAGTCGGAAAATATAGAATCAGATGAGAATATTGACGAAAATTTACGTGAATTGTTAGAATCCAATGAACAGGAAGAAGAGCCGGCGGATCCGACAGATATATTTAAAGAGGTTGAGCAAGCACTTAAAGAAAAAAAGAAGAAGAAAAATTTCTTCAGAAGATATGTTTTAAATGAGGCTGATGATGATTTAAGTACTATCGGTGAGAATCCATTGCCGGATGCATTTCCGGAAGAAGAGGATGTGAGAACAGCCTATCCGGGTGGTGTTAAGCCGATGTCCGAGCTTGAAGAATTAGAAAAATTTATTGAAGAGGTCGGTGATTTTGATGAACTCGATGAAAATGAGCTTAAAGATTTTGATATAGAAGAAAGTGATATTGAAGAAGCACCGGAGCCTACAAAGATAGCAAAAAGAAGAAATTCAGAAGAAGCGCCGGAGCCTACAAAGATAGCAAAAAGAAGAAATTCAGAAGAAGCGCCGGAGCCTACAAAGATAGCAAATAAAAGAGATTCAGAGGAAGCGCCGGAGCCTACAAAGATAGCAAAAAGAAGAAATTCAGAGGAAGCGCCGGAGCCTACAAAGATAGCAAATAAAAGAGATTCAGAGGAAGCACCGGAGCCGACAAAAGCCTTGAATTCAGGCGTTTCCGGTGGCGAGCAGAAAATTGTTTCAAGTATTTCAGACGGCGATACAAAGGACTTTAGCATTGACAACAGCAATAGATCTAAACCGGCAGAGAAGGTTAAGAAACAGGAACCTCAGGAAATTACCGATTACAGGGATGAAGAAGCATTTGCAAGTAAGTTGGCAGCTGATGTAATGTCATTTTTTGATGACGATGATGACGATGAGGAAGTTGCTAAGGCAAGTGAACAGGTAAAAATCAACAAAGCCAAGATAGCTAACAGGGCAAATATAAACAAGAAGGCGAATGCAAATAATAAACATAATCTAAATAATAGGGAAGAGTCAAATCATAGGGTAAATCCTCATAAATCCAATCATCAGGATGAATATGAGGATGGTAGAAATTCAAATTCAATCGATACATCCGGGAATTCAAAGGATGGAGATGATATGGATTATGATGAATTGGTCCAGCTCATCGAAAGCATTGAAAGCTCGAGAAAAAGGATAGACAGGGAAGATTGATTTGTAAATAATATACTTTCATATAAAAATGGCATTTAAATTTGAAAAACTATACTTTCACATAAAAATGGCATTTAAATTTGAAAAAATATATTTAAATATTTAAAGAGGATTTGATTTTAGTAATGGACAATAATTTAAAAGATGATTTAAATAATATCGGTGACGATTTTAATACAACAGGCACAGACGAGATAAAGATTAATGATTTAGATAACGAGGAATTTATGATGAGCATTCCCGAAATTTCTAAATTAATCGAAGAAGCTATAGAAAATGAGACAGGAGACATAAATTCCGGCGAGGAGAATTTTAATAATTACGAAACCACTCAGGAAGAAAATTTCGCCGCAAAAGCAGATAATCACGAAATCACTCAGGAAGAAAATTCCGCCGCAAAAGCAGATAATCACGAAATCACTCAGGAAGATAATTCCGCTCCAAAAGCAGACGGTTATGAAATTATTCAGAAAGCTAATTCCGTGCAGCAACCGGATAGTAATGAAAATATTCAGGAAGAAAATTCCGCCGAACAATTAAATAATACACAGGAGTCAGGGATTTCTTCAAGCTCCGATTCTTCGGAAAATGAACTTCAAATAAAATTTGAGGATGTGGGCTATAGATATAGCAATGGCTCGGAAGCCTTGAAAAAAATATCTTTGGAAATTAATAAAGGAGAATTTGTTTTCGTAGTGGGACATAGCGGTTCCGGAAAATCAACCCTTATAAGAACTTTGCTCGGAGAGCTAAAGCCAACTAAGGGAGTCATAACTGTAGGCGGAAAGGATTTGTCGAAAATAAAACAGAAGAAGCTTCCGTTTTACCGCAGAAAGCTTGGCGTTGTATTCCAGGAATTTAAGCTTTTGGAGGACAGAAGCGTTTTTGACAATGTAGAGATTGCCCAGCGTGTAATTGGAGTAAAGAAAGATAAACGAATTAAAAATTGTATGGAAATGATTAAATTGGTCGGCCTTGAAAATGAGGTTAAGAAAAAGACCAGGGATTTATCCGGTGGTGAGCAGCAGAGAGTTGCTATTGCAAGGGCAATGGTGAACAAACCGGATATTCTGCTTGCGGACGAGCCTACCGGAAATCTTGATCCACAGAATTCATTGGAAATTATGAAGCTTCTGGAGGAGCTCAATGAATTTGGAACAACTGTTTTGGTTGTCACCCACAATGATAAACTTGTGGACAGTATGAAGAAAAGAGTTATCACCCTGAAGGACGGCAACATCCTCAGTGATAAGCAAGGAGGATACCTATAATGAGTACATTTTTATACGGAATAGGACAAGGGTTTAAGGGACTGTTCCAAAATAAAATATTTACATTGGCGGCCATAGGAACTGTTACGGCCTGTCTGTTTTTGTTTGGGGTATTCTTTGCTGTGCTTGCAAATTTCAGGGAAATGATATATCAAGCCGAAACAACTGTAGGAATCACGGTTTTCTTCGATGAGGGTCTGACCGAAAACGGTATGGAATACGTTGGTTCTCAGATTAAGGTAATGGATGGCGTGGACAGTGTGGAATTTATCTCCGCCGAAGAGGCTTGGGAGAATTTCAAAAAAGATAAGCTTGAAAATAATCAGGAACTTATAGAAACTTTCGGAGACTCCAACCCATTAAAAGATTCTGCTTCGTATGTGGTTAAATTTTCGGATTTATCCAAAGAAGAAGATATTTCAAATGCAATAAAAAAGATTGATGGTGTCAGAAAAGTAAATAGTCCTGAAGCGGTAACGAGTCATATCAATAGTTTTAATATGCTGATAGCATATGTTTCCGTGACAATAATTGCATTGCTTATATTGGTTTCGATTTTCCTTATCAGTTCAGCCGTGGCAATGGGTATAAATGTAAGAAAAGATGAGATAGCAATTATGAAGCTTATCGGTGCGACAGATACATTTGTAAAACTTCCTTTCATTATCGAGGGAATCATTATCGGTATAGTCGGTGCAGCAATTCCGCTGGTTTTGATTTTCGTTTTGTATAATAAAGCAATCGACTATATTGCGGGACATTTCCCTACAATTGCGGGATGGTTGAGCTTTATCGAACCGGGTCAGATTTTTGGCATAATAATTCCGGTTTGCGCGGTACTCGGAATCGGAATCGGATTAATCGGAAGTTCCGTATCGGTTAGAAAACATTTAAAAATATAATTGGATTCAAAAAGGAACATTTTATGAAGAAAATAGCTGTAAAGATTTTTGCTGTGTGGGTTACGCTTGGAATTGTGATTTGCGGTGCGGACTATAGCAGTGAAAATGTTCGATATCTGGGGACTCGGGAGGCGGATGCCAAAAAGCAGAGAGAGTTATCAAATATTCAGGATGATATTGATGTAGTGGCGGCCGACTGGGCAGAGATGGAAAAGGAAAAGAAAAAACTGAATAAAGATATCAAGGCGCTTGAGGAATCAAAGGCCGAGGTAATGGATTTTATCAATGAAACCGACAAAATTCTGGACAAACTGCAGGGTAGAATTGATAAGGAAAGCGATAAAATAAGGCTTTTTCAGGATAAGCTTGCAAAGTTAAGAGAAGAGCAGGAAGAGGTTGAGATTGAGAGAAATCATAAATATGATACATGCAAAATGAGACTGCAATACATTTACGAAAACTCCGATGAATCTTATATAAGTATCTTGCTTTCGTCGAAGAATCTTTCGGATTTCCTGAACAATATGGAGTATGTCGAGAGGATTACGGCATATGATAAAGAACTTTTGCAGGAATATGACGATGCAGCCCATGTTTTGGAGGATAAAGAGGAAGAGGTAGATGATACTTACGCGGATCTGGTTTATTCGCGCGACCTCTTAAAGGAAGATCGTGACGATGTCAGGGAGATTATTGTAAAGAAAAAGAAGAAGCTTGCATCATATGAGGATGAAATAGATGATGTAAATGAAACGAAGGCAGAGGTTGAGCAGAAGATTGCCGACGCAGAGGCCGAAATGGAGGCACTTCTGGAGGAACAGCGTGAAACTGTTAAGGCTCAGATTGCCGAGGCAGGCGGTGATGAGAAATTTACAGGTGCACCTGTGGGTGCGGTTTCGGTTGCCGCAACAGGCTTTGCATGGCCGCTTCCGATAAAGTCGCGAATTGCTTCTCCGTTTGGGCCGAGAGTTGCACCGACTGCCGGTGCCAGTACATTTCATAAGGGTGTGGATTTGTCTGCGTCATCCGGAACCAAGATTCTTGCATCGAAGGCCGGAAAGGTAGTAATTTCGCAGTATTCTCCTTCGGCAGGAAACTATATCGGTATTTACCATGGGCATGGCATTTACACTTATTATATGCATTGTACAGTGCTTTACGCGCAGGTCGGTGATTATGTGGCGCAGGGTATGGTTATTGCAAAGGTGGGTTCTACCGGAATTTCCACCGGGCCTCATTTGCATTTTGCGATAAATGTAGACGGCGAATATGTAGATCCTATGTTATATATTTCACAGCCGAAGTAAAGTGCAGTGCGGGAAATCCCTCAATAAAGGCTTTTACAGTGCAGGCGCGACACCCCCGGAGTGAAGGTTGTTTAAGTACATGTGCGACGCGCCCGGAATGAGGGGTGTTAAAGGACAGGCGCGACACCCCCGGAGTGAATACATTTAATAAATGTTTATGCTAAGAGTTACTTACATAAGCAACAGACTTGGAGATTTTAGAATATGGAGAGTTGGAAATCCTTTTTAAAAGGGGTTATTACCACATTAACGGTAATTGTTGTTATTTTGGATATATTGATATTTATGGGTAAAATTAATCTCAACAATATAATTGTCAAATCCGATGAACACGTATATTCAAGTGAAGTTGAAGAGAAGGTTTCCGTTGTATGTGATATTATTGAGAAGTATTATCTGAAAAGTGATGATATTGATAAAAAGACATTTACCGATTCAATTTGCGCAGGAATTTTGAGAGGAATCGGCGATGATTACGCGGCTTATTTTAATCAGACTCAGGCGATAGAAAAGCAGGAGGAGATAAATGGCTCTTATTCCGGAATCGGAGTGATTGTTTCACAGGCGGCGTCTTCCGGTGCATTTTACGTGACAGGAATTTACGAGTCTTCGCCTGCGTCCGAGGCGGGAATTAAGCTGGGCGATCAGATAATAAAAATAAATGAAGAGCCTACGAGCAAAATGACTATGGATGATTTGGTTTCAAAGGTCAAGGGCGAAACCGGGACATCTGTGGATTTAACAGTCAAGAGAAAGAAAAAGAAGCATACATTTACGGTTTACAGGAGACAAATCGAATCGACAACCGTTGTTAGTAAAATGCTTAAAGATGATGTAGGATATATATATATTTCGGGATTTGATATGGTTACGATAAATCAGTTCAATACGGCGGTGGACGAGCTTGAGAAAGCAGGCATGAAATCGCTTATTATCGACCTCAGGGAGAACGGTGGCGGCCTTTTAAATGTAGTGCTTTCCGTTATTGACCGGCTTCTGCCTAAAGACGAAATGGTATGTTACACAAAGGATAAGAAGGGAACAGAGGTTACTTACAGAACCGAGGATAACGAGAAGGTTTCTGTTCCTATTACAATTCTTGTGAATGGGCATACAGCCAGCGCTTCGGAGGTGTTGACCGGGTGTCTCAGGGATAATGGATATGCGACTGTAATCGGTTCACAGACATTTGGAAAGGGAATTGTGCAGGATACCTATGATTTGTCGGATGGAACCAAGGTTAAGTTTACTGTTTCCGAGTATTATACGCCTGCGGATGTTTGCATTCACGGGGTAGGAATTACGCCGGATATAAAGATTGAAGATGATACCGGGCTTTCTATTAATGAACTGGTAATAGGAGAGAATTCGCTTCTGGAGGAGAATGAGGCGGTCGCGACGGCGCTTGAAAACATCCGGAAGGAAAATGAGTAGAGCAAAAGGTCGCAAGAAGCCGATACATCGGTCGCGACGGCGCTTGAAAATATCCGGAAGGAAAGTAAGTAGAAAAAGAGGGATAATATGCCATTTAAAAAATATAAAAAATCAGATGATTATTCATATTGCCTCGGTCTTACGCTGACCTTCGAACTTATGCTTCGAAAGAAAGAAAAGGCAGTAAGGATTTATGTACATTCATCAATTAACAAGAACGATGCATTTAATAAACTATTGGCTTTATGCGAGGAAAATGGAACCGAAGTGATTTACAGTGACAAGCCGTTCCGAATCCTATCCGATAAGGAAAATGTATTCGTCATCGGTGTGTTTCAGAAGTTTGATGAAGCAATTAAAATTGAAAAGGATGCAAACCATCTTGTTTTGGTGAATCCGTCAAATGCCGGAAATATAGGTACCATACTGAGAACGGCGCTTGGTTTTGGATATAAAAATATAGCGATTATAAGGCCGGGTGTGGATATATATGATCCAAAAGCCGTAAGAGCTTCGATGGGCGCTATATTTTCCTTGAATATCGAATACTTCGATAGTTTCAGCGATTATCAGGCGTTTGTCGGAGAGCGGGAAATGTATCCGTTTATGCTTCAGGCGAAGATTCAGATGAAGGAGTGCAAGCCTGAGGGCAGATTTTCTCTTATATTCGGTAATGAGGCGACGGGACTGCCTGAGGAGTTTATAAATATCGGAGTTCCGGTAATCATACCGATTACGGGCGACATCGACAGCCTGAACCTCCCGATTGCCGCGGGAATAGCTATGTATCATTGTTGTGATTTGTGATAATCGAAACATCATAAAATCCGGATTGTGAGGATTTGTAAGGGATAGCGATGCATCTTTGATGTGATTTGTGATAAATGAAATTTCAAAAAATCCGGATTATAACCGGTTCCGGAGAATACTGGTGTACCAATAAAAACGAAAATTTTTAACGATAAAAAAGTCTTATATTCTATGTAAATATTACGGATAGATATAGTAAAATTATTTATTGTAGAGAGAAGATGAA
This sequence comes from Lachnospiraceae bacterium, assembly GCA_024691065.1. Classification (GTDB taxonomy): domain Bacteria; phylum Bacillota; class Clostridia; order Lachnospirales; family Lachnospiraceae; genus JAEEJA01. The sequence continues at coordinate 10,492 of JAILOA010000425.1, forward strand.
GGAAAAAAACAGGAAGAGATTTAAAAATGGGAAAAGCAACGAAAAAAAACACTAAAAGTAACACAAAAAAATCAACTAAACAAACTACTAAAAACAGCGCTAAAAAGCAACCTGTAGATAATGCAAATAAACCGGTAGCAAGCGCTAAAAACCAAACAGGCACAAGCACAAATAAACCGAAAACAAATGACCAAAAACCTACTGAAAACAAGATGGGCGTCTTGCCGGAAAATAAGCTATTGATATCGATGGCGGTGCCTCTCATGATTTCAAATCTTGTGCAGGCCTTGTACAATGTTGTGGATAGTATATTTGTATCGAGAATAACAACCAACGAGATAGTTTACGATGCCGGCGGAAATCTGATTTCTGCGGGAACCGATGCGATAAGTGCGCTCGGGCTTGCATTTCCGATTCAGATTATAATTATAGCTCTTGGAATCGGTACCAGTGTCGGAGTAAGTTCGCTTCTTTCAAGAGCTTTGGGAGAAAAAAAGCAGAAACTTGCTAACAATGTAGCGATGCACGGTATATTTTTGATGATCTTAAGCTATCTCGTTTCACTTGCGATAGGTATATTCTTTGCACATGAAGTTATCGCAGGCCAGGGAGCGGTCGGCAGAAAGCTTGAATACGGTACAACCTACCTTAGAATTGTTTGCTGTTGCTCTATTGCAGTATATATGGAAATAATGATGGAGAGGCTGTTACAGTCAACCGGTCGAACTTCATTATCTATGATTCCTCAGATTACAGGTGCAGTTATAAATCTTATCATGGACCCTATACTTATCTTTGGTTTACTGGGTCTTCCGAAAATGGGCGTTGCCGGTGCGGCGCTTGCAACGGTATTTGGACAAATCATAGCATCCATATTGGGATTATATTTAAATGTAAAGAAAAACAAGGATTTAACCTTATCTATCAGGGAATTTAAGTTAAGTGCAAAGGTGCTGAAAAGAATATATGCGGTCGGTGCACCGGCAATTCTTATGCAGGCAGTGGGTTCGGTAATGAACTTCGGAATGAATGCGATACTCCTTGGATTACACGCCGGAGCGGTCGCTGTATTTACCGTATATTATAAGCTTCAGAGCTTCTTCTTCATGCCTCTCTTCGGACTTAGCAGCGCGCTCGTGCCGATTGTTGCTTACAATTACGGCGCCGGCAAGAGAGAGCGAATCGTAAAAACCTATAAATTAAGTATGATATACAGCTTTTGTATGATATTCATTGGATTTTTAATGTTTGAGCTGATACCTGATAAGCTTCTTATGATTTTTAATACCGGAGATTCAACGCTTATTTCGCTTGGTGTTCCGGCGCTTAAAATCATAGGTGTGCATTACCTCTTTGCATGGTATTGTATCATAACAGGCGGTTTATTCCAGGCTCTCGGAAATGGTGTTTACAGCCTGATAAATTCGCTTATGAGACAGCTTGTAGTGCTCCTTCCGGCAGCATTTATATTAGGTAAATTCGGCGGACTTCCTTTGGTTTGGTGGTCATTCCCGATTGCAGAGGTGTCATCGCTCACCGTAACATTGATATTCTTCTTTAAGATAAAGCGTGAAATCATCGACAGAATCCCGTCCGAAAAGGACAGTGCAGTAAGTGCATAAATGATTTTATAGTCCGGACAGAGAATCATCGACAGAATACCGTCCGGGAGCAACAAGGAAGAGAATTTTTTAAGATAATATTATTTCCGGAAAGCGTGAAATCATCGATAGAATACCGTCCGAAAAGGACAGTGCAACAGTGCAGTAAGAACATAAAGTTTAGAGATTTTTCTAAACATTAAAATAAAATAATCAACATACATTGAAATGGAGGTGCCATGGAAAATATAATTTTTGACTCTTCGAAGAGCTTCGAGGAAAGAATCAACTTTATACTTAATGAATTGACACTGGAAGAAAAGATAACATGTATGACAACCGGGATACCGGCATTTGAAAGACTTGGAATCAAAATGGGGCACTTAGGCGGCGAGGCTGCGCATGGCGTGCAGGCTAGACATGATCAGAGTTTCGATAAGGGCGAGCCGGAATATACAACAATTTTCCCAAGCCCGATCGGAATGAGCGCCACGTGGAATCCGGAGCTTATTAAAAAGGCCGGAAATGTAGTCGGAACCGAGGGAAGAGCGCTTTACAACAAGCATGGATACGGTTCGCTTTGTATGTGGGCGCCGACTGTTGATATGGAGAGAGACCCAAGATGGGGCAGAAATGAAG